>CAYSOI010000175.1:0-8228 GCA_964432425.1 uncultured Opitutales bacterium
AAGAACTCGGCATCGACCCCGAAACCGCCAAAGGCCTTTTGGGAAGCATAGATCCGTCCACACCAACCGAGTCCCAACCAGAACCTGCACTAAAGACACCACCGCCTCCTGCAAAACCCACCCCACCAAAGCCTCCCTCCCAAGACTGATCCAGAAAGTCGCCAACAACGCGATTCTAACGAGGTTTACCCCCTTGGACTGCGGCAGCCTGCTGCCGCTTTCCCACCCACAGCCTGCTATGGGTGAACCCTACTTATTTATCGTTTGCAGAGAAATCCCGAGCCAATGTTTCGCAACGGGTGAAAACTTACCTGTAGAGATCCTACAGTGGAAGGATGTGTCAGAATTTGTCGACAGATCCTTTGGGCTTCGCGGCCTGGCGTCGTAAACTTCTGAGATCTTGCCAAGCCGCCGTTCACTTCGTCTTGCGACAAAAATTCGTGAGACATGATGGCGAGTTCTTCGTGGTCGTGGTCCTTGTGTGATTTTTGATTTCACGAAGAGTTTTGGGGTTTGTATGTTTGTGGTATGGGATTCGCAAGCTGGAAGCATACGCCACTTAGTGTCGGGTAAGCCTGGAAGGAATCAGGATGCATCCAGTTCGAGTAGTTTCTCGGCTTCAATTTCCCATTCGTAGTTGCGTTCCTGGAGTTGTTTGGAGAGGCGGGTGGCCTGGAGGTTGAGATCTTTGGCTTTTTCGGCGTCGTCGTAGGAGTTAGGGTTGGCGAGTTCGGCGTTGACCTTTTCTTGCTCCTCTTCGAGTTGCATGATTTCCTTTTCGAGTTTGCGGACTGTGTCCTGTTGTTTGACTCGTTGGGCCTTGAGGCGGTCCCGTTCATGAGCTCGTTGTCGTCGGCGTTCTTTAGGATTGAGGGGTTTGTTGGAACTTATGGAAGCTTTGTTGTTTTCAGGATGGGCGTCCCGCAAGCCTTCGATCAGCCCGGTTTGGGCAGTGGCTGAACCGGATTTCCAGAGGTAGTAGTCGTAATCTCCGGGGTAGTTGGTGATCTTGCCGGATTCGATCCGGATGGTGCGTTTGCACAGGGAGCGGATGAAGTGAAGGTCGTGGCTGACGAAGATGAGGGTGCCGGAGTAATCTTTCAATGCCTGGATGACGGCGTCGATACTGGGCATGTCCAAGTGAGTGGTGGGCTCGTCCAGCAAGAGGAAATTCGGGGGATTGAGGAGGAGTTTGACCAGGGCAAGACGGCTTTTTTCACCACCGCTCAGTACCTTGACTTTCTTGAATACGTCATCGCCTCGAAAGAGAAAGACTCCGAGCAGGGTGCGGACGTTCTGCTCAAAGCCATTGGTTGTCATGCCGTCCATGGCTTCGTCGAGGACGGTCCGCTCTACATTGAGGACTTCGACCCGTTGTTGGGAAAAGTAACCTACGGAGACGTTGTGGCCGAGTTCGCGGGTTCCGGCTTCAATCGGCACTAGGTCTGCCAGTATTTTGAGCAAGGTGGATTTTCCGGCTCCGTTGGGTCCGACGAGGGCAATGCGTTCCTGTTTTTCAACCTGGAGGTTGAGGTCGGTGTAGACGACATGGTCGCCATAGGCCTGGCGAATATTGGTTAGTGTGGCTACTCGTTGACCACTTCTTGCCGGTTGTGGAAATTTGAAGGAGATGGTGTCTTCCTGGCTTTCAGGTGCTTCAATCCGCTCCATTCTTTCGAGCAATTTGACGCGGGATTGGGCTTGGGTGGCTTTGGACGCTTTGGCCCGGAATCGGCGAATGAAGTCCTCATGGTGGGCAATTTCCCGTTGCTGGTTTCGGTAGGCAGCCAGGTGCTGGGCTTCCCGTTCTGCCTTTTGGGTGAGGTAGTTGTCGAAGTTGCCCTGGTAGCTATGCAGCTTGCGGTTACGGATTTCGATAATTCCGTTACAGATTGCATTGAGGAAGGCCCGGTCGTGAGAGATGGTTAGCACGGCTCCAGGGAACCTTTGTATCTGGGCCTGGAACCAGCCGAGGGTCTCCAGGTCGAGGTGATTGGTGGGCTCGTCAAGCATCAGTAGGTCGGGTTCCATGACCAGCAGGCGGGCAAGGTGGGCACGCATGATCCAGCCTCCGCTGAGAGTGCGGGCAGGTTTATCAAAATCGTCGACGTGAAAGGCGAGTCCAGACAGGATTTTCTTGGCCTTGGCTTCGAGGTGGTGGCCTTCGAGTTCGGCGTATGTTTCGAGGGCTTGCAGTCGTTCTGGGGCGTCTGCATCGGGGTATTCGCGAAGGGTTTTGAGGACTTGTGCAATCTCGGGATGTATGGCAGTGGCCAGTTCGAGTACGGTTTCGTCTCCCGTAGGGGCACTCTCCTGAGGCAGGTACCCGATTTTTGTGTTCCGCTCCCATTCGATCTCCCCAGCGTCTTCTTCCACTTCACTCAGAAGAATGGAGAACAGGGTTGTCTTTCCGGCTCCATTGGGTCCGACCAGGCCCATGCGTTCACCCCGCATCATGCGTAGTGATATTTCCCGAAAAAGGATTTTCGGTCCGTACTGTTTACTGACTTTGGTGAGTGTGAGCATGAGATATTTGTGAACAGGAAAGGAAGAGACCAACTCCTGCTACATGTGTGGTATCATTGGCCGGAGGTTCAAGAGGCGAATGCTGGCTGGGGTAGGTTCGGTTTACTGTAGCAGAGGTTCGAGGTAGTTGGAAGTCGGGCTGTTTTCTTGTTGGAGAATGCCTTCGGGGACTCCCTGGTAGAGTATGCGACCTCCGGCATCGCCGCCTTCGGGGCCAACTTCAACCAGGTAGTCGGCTTCAGCTAGGATCTCGGGGTTGTGTTCGATGACGACGACGGTGTGGCCGAGGTCAACGAGACGATGAAGCATGTGAATGAGTTTTTCGCAATCGCTGAGGTGAAGGCCGATGGTGGGCTCTTCGAGAATCATGAAATGTTGGGGGATGTGGCCGTGCTTGCGTTCTTTGTGGTTCTGGAGACCTTTGGCAATTTCGGAGGCTAGTTTGAGACGTTGAGCTTCTCCGCCGCTAAGTGTGGGGGAGCTTTGGCCAAGCGTAAGGTAGCCGAGCCCGGTTTCGACCATGAGGTCCATCATTTCCTTGAGGCGGGGGTGAAAATCGAAGAATTCGGCAGCGGCTTCGAAGTCCATGGCCAGCACATCGGAGAGAGATTTTCCATTCCAGCGAATATCCTCCATCTGGGGGCTGTATCTTCGGCCATTGCAGTCTTCGCACTGTACGTAGGTGTCGGCGAGGAAGTTCATTTCCAACTTCACGCGGCCCACGCCTTTGCAGGTTTCGCAACGCCCGTTCTTGGTATTGAAGGAGAAGGTGCTGGCAGTATAGCCGCGAACTTTGGAGGTGGGTAAACCGGCAAAGAAATTCCGGATCAGGTCGAAGGCTCCAAGGTAGGTGGCGGGAGTCGATCGAGGGGTTTTGCCGATGGGGTTTTGGTCGACTTCAATGACGGATTTGAAGACGTTTCCATCATGCAGTTTTGTGAGTGCAGGGGATTCGCGGTCAGCTGCACTCAAGCCGGTTTCTTTCTGGACGGCTTTCCCGGTGAGCACTCGTTTCTTTGCCTTGATGGCGACCTTGAGGGCGGGATGCAGGAGGTCGCGAATCATGGTGGATTTCCCGGAACCGGAAACACCGCAAACGGCGGTCAATCTCTGTAGAGGAATGTACAGGTCATCCCCTTTGTGGTTTCTTAATCTGGCTCCCTGGAGGGCTAACCAGGTTGGAGATTTTGTCGATGCTCTCCATTTGCCTGGAAGTTTGCGTCTTGTGCCGTTGAGTGGGTGTGGAATGCCATCTCGCAGGTATTTCCCGGTCAGGGATTTCTTCGACTTGAGGAGTTTGTTCAATGGGCCGTGCTCCAGGAGAGTGCCACCATGAATTCCGGCTCCGGGCCCGAGGTCGAGGATTTGGTCGGCCTGCCGCATGGTGGTTTCATCATGCTCGACGACCAGGATGGTGTTGCCACGGGCTTTGAGGGAATGAATGGATTCGAGGAGGCGATCGTTGTCCCGTGGATGCAGGCCGATGGTGGGCTCATCCAGTACGTACAGTACGCCGGATAGGTTGGCTCCCAGCTGAGAGGCGAGGCGAATGCGTTGAGCTTCCCCGCCGGATAAGGTGGACGTGGAGCGATCCATGCCGAGATACCCGAGGCCGACTTCCTCCATGAAGGCAAGGCGTTCCTTGATTTGCGGGATGATGTCGGTCGCGACAGCCTGGCCCCGTGTGTCGAGTTCCAATTGATCGAGAGTTTGGAGAAGGGTCTTGGAGTCCATAGCCAGCATTTCGGGCAAGGTCACAGTTCGGTCCTGGAGGGGCAAATGTACGGCTCGGCTTTGAGGGCTGAGACGCGAACCACCACAGGTTTGGCAGGGGAGATCGTGAACTGTGTCGCCTTTGCCCTGATAGTAATCTTCATCTGTGATGCCAAATCCACGGCAATCGGGACACCAGCCTTTGGGGGAATTCCAGGAAAAGTGCTTGGGGTCTAATTCGGGAAAGGATTCGCCGGTTTCGGGATCGGTTCGTGTGGTGGAATACCATTGCACAATTTCGTCCCGTTGCGGATTAAAGAGAAGGGCCGCTCCTTTGCCGTGTTTGAGGGCCAGCTTCAGGCTAAATTCGACGGCTTCCTCTAGTGCATTCGGATTGCGTTTATCCAGTTCACAGCCTTGTTTTCCGTAATCTTCGACGATCAGTTCAATGTCGTGTTCCTGATAGCGATTCAACTTTTGAAATTTGCTCAATTCTACCAATTCACCGTCAATGCGGAGCATTTGGTAGCCGTGGTTTCGAGCCCAGTCTGCCAAGGGTTGATGATGGCCTTTCCGGCCTTGCACAACCGGTGCACACAGGTAGAGGTGTGGGAACTTGGAGCGTAATTCTACCAGTTGTTTCACCAGTTTCTTGCGAAGCAGATCCTGAGATTGTCCGCTTACGGGATTGCCGGTTTTGGGATTGAATTGAATCCCGGCTCTTGCGTACAGTAACCGCAGGTAGTGAGCGACTTCGGTGATGGTTGCGACGGTGGACTTTCTGGTGCCTCGTGTGACCCGTTGCTCGATGGCCACAGTCGGAGCAATGCCTTCCAGGGAATCCAAGTCAGGCTTGGGCAATTGCTCCACAAATTGACGAGTGTAAGAGGAAATGGACTCCAGAAAGCGGCGTTGTCCCTCTGCAAATATGATGTCGAAAGCGAGGGTGGATTTTCCTGAACCGGAAACTCCGGTCACTACCGTTGTTTGCCGATGAGGGATTTCGATATTCAGATTTTGGAGATTATGCTCACGGGCTCCAAGAATTCTGACAAAGTCACGGCCCACTCTTTTGGCATTTTTGCCATACTGGGCTGGTGTTTCCGCAACCATCAACTCCCTGGCTACCTTCTCACCACCCAACGCTTCCCGGAGCCATGGTGAGGACAAACAATCGACCTTCGCCACCTCCTCAGGCGGACCTTCCGCAACCACTTCACCACCACCATCTCCAGATTCCGGGCCCATCTCGATCAACCAGTCCACCGACTTCAGCACGTCCATCTGGTGTTCAATCACAATCACACTGTGCCCTTTCTCCACCAGGTTCTGAAGGACATCGACCAGCTTGGCAATGTCATGCCGGTGCAGCCCCGTTGTTGGCTCATCCAGTAGAATCAAGGCTCCCGAGCCTTCGTCAGCAAACTGGTTCAAATACTTGACCAACTTCAAACGCTGAGATTCCCCGCCGGAAAGTGTATTCAGCGGTTGTCCCAAAGTCAGGTAGCCCAGTCCTACGGCTTCCAGAGACTTCAACCGATTGGCCACTCCGGGAACTCTCCTGAAGAAGGTAATCGCCTCCGTGACGGTCAATCCAAGAACCTCATAAACGGATTTGCCTTCATATTGGATCTCCAGGATTTCGTTTTGAAACCGCTTTCCATCACAGTCCGGACACTTCACATAAATGTCAGACAGAAATTGCATCTCGATCTTTTCCACGCCCAGACCTTCGCAACGCGGACAACGGCCCGTACCACTGTTAAATGAGAAGTGGGAGCCTATGAAACCTTCAATTTTGGCCGCCTCTGTACGGGCAAAAAGTTCCCGGATAATTTCCCAGGATTTGGTGTACAGTGCGGTATTGGATCGCGGGGTTTTGCTGACGGCTTCCTGTCCCACCAAAACCACTTCTGAAAACTCCGCCCCCTCAATGCTCAAATCCCGGATGATGGCCATATCCATAGCGGACTTCTCCAATTTCTGCAGCATGCCTTGGTAAATGACGTTGCTGAGCAAGGTTGATTTTCCTGAGCCGGAGACTCCACTGATGCCGACCAGGCAATTCAAGGGAATGCTCAGATCAAGGGCCTTCAGATTGTTCTTGGATGCTCCATGAATCTTCATCCAGGCACTGTCTTCCGACGTCACATCCCTACGGATATCAGGAAAATCAATATCCCGGCGTTGAGTGAGGTATTCTCCAGTCAGGCTGGTTGGGCTTTGTATAATTTCGTCGTAGGTGCCGGAAAAGGTCAATTGGCCACCTTCAGCACCAGGTTTTGGCCCCAACTCCAACAAATGATCGGCAGACCTCATGACGGCTTCATCATGTTCTACCACCACGACCGTATTCCCGCCATCCACCAACCGCCGAAGGATCTTGAGCAAGCGGTCAATGTCTCTGGAATGCAGACCAATGGAAGGTTCATCCAACACGAACAACGTGTCGGTAAGGGAAGTGCCGAGGCAGGCGGTCAGGTTGACACGTTGGGATTCGCCGCCGCTCAAAGTTCGGGAGGTCCGGTTCAGAGTCAGATATCCAACACCGACCTGCACCAGGTAGTCCAGTCGCGAAAGAATGGATCTCACCGCCAGATCTACCGGGCTGTGGCTATTTTCCGGAATCTGCGAGGCCAGAGGATGCATCAACTCATGTAGCTCCTCAATCGGCAAAGCATACAGCTCCGGCAAGGTTTTGTCCTGCCATTTCCAGTACAAGGTTTCCGGCTGAAAACGAGTCCCGCCACAAGACGGGCAGGGGACATAGGCCCGGTATCTCGAAAGAAAGACCCGCACATGCATCTTGTAGGTACGCCCCGCCTGCCACTCAAAAAAACGCTTCACTCCGTACCATTGCCCACTGTCTTCCACATAATCCTTCTCCCCATCCAATACAAAGGATTGATCCGCTGGTGACATCTCATCCCAGGGAACATCAACCGGAATGCCATTCTCGACGGCAGACCGCATCAAGTCCCGTTGGCATTCGCTGTACACCTTGCCCTGAAACGCCCGAATGGCCCCTTGTTTCAACGTTTTGCCGGGATCTGGAATGACCAGACGGTAATCGGTTTCAATGGTCCGGCCAAACCCACGACATTCCGGGCAGGCTCCCTGGGCGGAATTGAAGGAGAACAAGTTCGGGGTCGGTTGTTTGAAAGTTTGTCCCGTTTCTGTGGATCGAAATCCTTGATGAAACCGTTCCAGCAACTCTCCCTTTTCCGATACCAATTCCAAACACTCCCGACCATAACGAAAGGCGGTTTCCGCTGCCTCCAGAAAACGAGCCCGGTTGGGAGAATGAATTTTTACACGGTCCTGAACAATCTGCAGTGAACTTCTTCCAGACAGATCCTGACTTTTCAGAGATTCGGTTTTCACCACCTTCCCATCCACCAATACCCGGGCATAACCTTGGGAAAGCAAGCCCTCCAAGACGGTTTCCTCCGGCAAATTCTCCGGCAAACTCACGTCAAATGTGATCAGCAAGGTAGTATTCTCCCGAGTCTCCATCACCCTTGCCCAGACCGACTCCGGAGTTTCCTCCCGAACAATCTCTCCGGAGTCCGGATCATGCAAATCCGCTGAATGGCAAAACCAGACCTTAAAATAGTCGCACAACTCCGTCATGGTTCCCACACAGGAACGGGAGGTCTTAACTGTATTGCCCTGCCCAATCGCAATTGAAGGTCGCACATTCTCCACCTCCTCCACATCCGGCCGGTCGAGAGTCTCCATAAACTGCCGCGTATACGGACTGAACGTCTCCACATATCGCCGCTGCCCCTCCGCATGCAAGGTATCAAAGACCAGGGAAGACTTCCCCGCACCACTCAACCCCGTCACCACAATCAACTTCCCCAAAGGCAGTTCCAAATCAAACCCCTTCAGGTTATTCTGACGAATTCCACGAATCCTGATTGCATCCATTTCTGACATGCCAGCGATACCAACTAGGAATTCCCCCCAATGTCGAGCAGAAGGGA
>CAYSOI010000176.1:0-1520 GCA_964432425.1 uncultured Opitutales bacterium
GTGAAACGAGAGATACCGTCCTTCGAAAAACCTAAGTATTTTCAAAGAAACTTCACCAGCCAAGAGAGCCATGGAAAATCCCTCAAACCTCCATTCGAATCGTAAATCGATCCTAAAAGCACCTGCCACAAAACTGATGATCGGGATGGCCCTGCTTCTGAGTAGCTGTGTTTCCGTCAAGGTACCCAAGGTCATCAATAACGAAGAAACATTGACCGTTTCCACTCAACCTCCCGGAGCTTCCATTTCTGTCAACGGTGAATACGCTGGACTCTCTCCAATTGCCTATCCCATCAAAGGAAAACCCTACAGCCTCGTCGTACGAGCAGAAAAACAAGGATACCAGGTAGCTTTTGAAGACGTACGCCGCGATGCTGGCATGTTCCCCCCTTCCGTTCACCTCACTCTTGGCGATGATCCCGCCTCCTACAAAGGCACTGCCGTATTCACTCCAGCCATGGAGAGACCCGTGATCGTCCCACGCCCCCAGGTGATTCAGCCCTCTACCCCAAGCTATACTGCACCAAGAACCATTCAGTCCGAAACCACAGGTGAATTACTGCATGAAGCGGGCACTCCCTACATCGACCCAGGTGTGCAAGCACTCGATAATGTCGATGGCGACCTTTCCACCCATGTCGTTGTTGGAGGAGATACAGTCGACCCCTTCCGCCCCGGAATTTATAAAATCACCTATGACGTCGTAGACAGTGCAGGCAACCGAGCCCAACAATTAGTTCGCACTGTTGTTGTAAGGGACACAACCCGCCCGAGCCTAGCCCTTCTGGGAGCCGACATGTTGGAAATTGAAGCCGGTTCCACCTTTATCGACCCTGGTGTCAAATCCATGGATAACCTTGATGGCGATCTCTCCTCCAAAGTGCAAATCCTGGGAGAGCCCGTAAACACCAACCGCCCCGGACGTTACACCGTCACCTACGTCGTTACAGACTCCTCTGGAAACCGGGCCGACCCCATCTCACGCATTGTGCATGTGAAAGACACCACTGCCCCCAGAATCCGTCTCGTTGGTGGTGGCATCTCCACTGTCGGAACCCCCAGTTACACGCCAGTACCACCAAGATCCGCTCCGGCCATCAATTACAGTGCACCTGCAGCTCCATCTGTCCAACCTCTTGGTTCTGGTGCCACTGCAGGCAGCACCACCCCAACACCAGTACGTACCCTCCCGGAAGTACTCCCAGTACCGGAAGTGACTCCTTTCACAGTCCCACCTGTCGAAGAAACCCCCGCTCCCATTGCTCCACCACCCCCTCCCGCTCCTCCTGTAGCGCCTATCCCTCCTGTTGAGACAATCACCACCCCACCAGCCCCCAAAGAGCCTGAACCACCATCCTCTCCGTTCATGACTCCACCACCAGCACCGACCCCACCGGCAACTCCTGTACCGACACCCACCGCCCCCTCTCCTTTCACACCACCAGCACCTCCCTCACCTGAACCGACGCCGGCCCCCACTCCAACACCAACGCCCTCTCCATTTGCTTCGCCGACGCCGG
>CAYSOI010000176.1:1620-8197 GCA_964432425.1 uncultured Opitutales bacterium
ACTCCATCACCATTCGCTCCGGCAACTCCGGCAGCCACACCCACTCCGGCACCAGCACCTTCACCTTTTGCACCGGCAACACCAGCGCCAGCCACTCCGGCACCTACTCCTGCGCCATCACCGTTTGCTCCAGCGACTCCAGCTACCCCAACTCCCGCCCCGGCTACCCCAGCCCCATCACCTTTTGCACCGGCAACTCCGGCCGCATCCAAACCACCATCTGCCTCAGCTCCTTCCCCATTCGCAGCTGGCAACAACCCATTTGCTCCAGCCGCACCAAAACCGACAACCACCTCCACACCATTTGCGCCATCGACACCTGCCATTCCTAAAAACCTGGTCAACAAACCAGATGCTTCCGGCCCGGCAATTATCGTAACCAAAGAAGAGGAAGCGGCACCACCCGCCAAACCCAGCATTCTGCCCAGCATTGCCGAGCCTGAGGAATAAAAACCTCTTGAGCTTACTGCAAATCAAACAAACGTTCGGGTGTCCCCACATCCGACCATTCGCCACTATGGTATGTACCCCGGACTCGCCGTCCTGACACCGAGTCCCGAAGTCTGGGCACGATCGAAAATTTCTCCACAATGGCACCATCCAGAATTCTTGGATGATACAGAGCAATCCCGGCGTACGTCAGGTCCGTTGGCTCCTCCATGCAGAGAAACCCGTCCACACTCAAACCAAAGTCTCCCGTCGTCTTGAAGTCTGGAGTATCGACAAGAATCAAATGGGCATCCAGGTCCTCCTCCAGCGTTGGAAGCAGAGTAAAATCATAATCACAGAAAATGTCCCCATTCACGACCAGAAAGATCTCCTCCCCCAACAACGGTAAAGCTTTGGTCATCCCACCACCCGTCTCCAAAGGCTCCTCCCCTTCATAAGAATACTCAATACTGACGCCAAACTGACTGCCATCCCCCAGAGCTTCTTCAATCTTGTGCCCTAAATGCGCCAGATTGATCACCATCTCACGAATCCCGGCATTGGCCAGGTTTTCAATATGGTGGACGATAAGTGGTTTACCCCGAACTTCGAGCAAAGGTTTCGGGAGCTTCTCAGTTAAGGGAAGCATACGTTTGCCATAACCTGCGGCCAGTATGAGTGCTTTCATGATTGGTAACTGTTCCAAATTTCAAATGTTTCGAGCCATGACTTTAGGTCAGCCAACTCCGGGTAACCCTGTAGCACCGCATTGGCATAATTCCAAACCCTTGGCAGGTCTTTTAAATAACGGTCTTTCCCATCCCGGACATGAAGCCTGCGGAACAATCCAAGAACTTTGAGATGTCGCTGCAACCCCGTCCAATCCATCCACCTCAGGAACGTTTCATCCTCCCAGGTTGTCTTCAGTGCGGCTTCGTAAACGGACTTCTGCTGCAAAGCTTTACCCCGAACCCATTCTATAGAGTTATCCTGATAACAATCTTTCAGTAGTGACCCGAGGTCGTAAGTCAAAGGCCCCAGCAAAGCTCCCTGAAAATCAATCACCCCGATTTCAGTCTCATCATTCAGCATAAGAAGATTTCTCCCATGAAAATCGCGATGCATGAAGACTTTCGGCTGTTCAAGTATTCCTTCCAGCAATGGATCAATCTTCGCCAGCCATACGTTCTCTGAATCTTCACCCTCTCCAAGAAACCACTCATGGAAGATCATTAGCTCTTTGACCAACCAGGCACGATCAAAGGGTTCCAGTTTCTCAGCAATGGCAGAACCCATGGTCGTAACCGGAACCATCGCCTGTAGTGCCAAATCGTACAAGGCATCGCGATCTGCACCTTCTTCCAAAAGTGCGTCCTCCAAGTGCAAACCACCAAAATCTTCCAAAACCAGAAACCCCTGATCCAAGTCAGAAACATAAACCTCTGGAACCCGAACTCCCCCCTCTCGCAGATAGCCTCCAATCCGGACAAAAGGTTCACTATCCTCCTTTTCCGGCGGAGCATCCATCGCGATCCAAGTCTCCAAATCCCCCTCAATTCGAAAATAGCGACGAAAGCTGGCATCCGCCGATGCCACCACAACCGGATAACCGCCAAAGTCCGTTTCCGTGTTTAACCAATCGATCAACTGCTTATACCGTTGATCCGTTTTCGCCTTATTGTCTATCACGGAACCGGAGGTAAGCAGGTTCCCTCCCCAACTTCCAGCCTAAATCCCGCCCTTTGCCGGATTGTTACTTAGAAAGGTGCTCCTCAATCACTTTGGCGACTTGCTTGGCCAGCAGTTTGGAGCCCTCAGGCTTAAAATGCACATCTCCTTTGGCCACAATGTGCGTTTCAAGGACTGGTGCCATCACTCCATGCAAATCATTTACCGCAATGCAATGGCGTTTCATGACCTCTATGGCGGCCTGATTATAAATGAGATCATCTCCAACCTTCCGTCCCGCTTCTCCCTCCGGCACCGGCGTCGTTGTAGCGAAAATCAAAGTCGCCCCCGTCTTTTTCAACTGCTGCACAATCATCTCAAGGTTCTCCGCATATTGCTCCGGAGTATGAGTCAACATTCCCTTCACCTTGTCACGGCGTCCCTGAGTTTTGGATTCTGGATTCCGGTAACAAAGGTCCCAAAGACCCCAATTAAAATGAATGACATCCCATTGGCCTTTCTTCGGGTCAATCCACTTAGACAAGTTTTGCAGCCCCATTCCGGTGTGCCCGGCATTGGTTGGAATCCGCAACACATTGGCCTTCCCCTTCAGGTTTTCCCGCACCGCCAGAGTATACCCAATGGAAATGGAATCCCCAATCAGTAGAACTCTTGGCAATTCCGGATCCTCCTTAATGGGAGCAAAGACAGGATTCTTGGCCTGTAGAACGAAAGGCAGCATGAGAAGAAGACAAAAAGAACGTAGTAACATTTTAACAAAATCAAACGGTGAAAGATTCAACAGAATTTGGGAGATAGGGATACAAATGAAGCCAACACAAGAATTTTCAGACCAACCGCAGAAAGTCGCGAACAAGATTGCAGACTTGCAGACCGAAAGGGAACCTGTTACTCCACCGCGCCTTTTTTAAGCGATCTTCAGCATTTAACATGTCTACATCAGCGAAAATCATCTACACTAAAACTGACGAAGCCCCGGCATTGGCCACCTATTCCCTGCTGCCAATCCTCCGTGCTTTCATAAAGCCCGCCCACATCGAGATGGAACTCAAAGACATCTCCCTGGCTGGCAGAATCCTCGCCAATTTCCCCGATCATCTGACTGAAGAGCAACGCATTCCCGATGCACTTGCCCAGCTTGGAGAACTGGCCACCCAACCAGAAGCCAACATCATCAAGTTGCCAAACATCAGCGCTTCCATTCCTCAACTTCAGGACGCCATTGCCGAACTTCAGCAGCACGGCTACAATGTACCCAACTACCCACAGGAACCCGCAAACGCCGAAGAACAAGCCATCCGCGACCAGTATGCCAAAGTGTTGGGCTCGGCGGTAAATCCAGTTCTTCGCGAAGGCAATTCAGACCGCCGTGTCGCCGCTCCAGTCAAGGAATTTGCCAAGAAGAACCCACACTCCATGGGAGCATGGAGCAAAGACTCTCAATCCCACGTAGCTCACATGCAGTCCGGCGATTTCTACGGAAGTGAGCAATCCCACGTCATGCCTCAAGCTGGCGACGTCAGCATCCAGCTCGAAGGAAAAGACGGCTCCCAAACAACTCTTTTGGAAAGCTTGCCACTACTCGAAGGTGAAGTCATTGACGCCGCCGTGATGAGCAAATCCGCACTTCGTAGTTTTCTGGCCAGCGAGGTTCAGGACGCCAAGGAGAAAAACATACTCTTCTCCCTTCACATGAAAGCCACCATGATGAAGGTGTCCGACCCCATTATCTTCGGGCACGCCGTTAGCGTCTTTTATCAGGACGTGATTGAAAAACACGCCGATACACTGGATAAAATCGGCTTTAACCCCAACAACGGCATCGGCGACCTTTACGCAAAGATCGAAAGCCTGCCAGCCGAAGAAAAAGACGCCATTCTCGGCGAGGTAGAAGACCTCTATGCCAACCGCCCCAAGCTGGCCATGGTCAATTCCGACAAAGGCATCACCAACCTGCACGTCCCCAGCGACATCATCATTGATGCCTCCATGCCCGCCATGATCCGCACCTCCGGAAGAATGTGGGGCCCCGACGGAAACCCATGCGACACCAAAGCTGTCATTCCCGACCGCAGCTATGCAGGCGTTTACGAAGAAACCATCAATTTCTGCAAAGAGAACGGAGCCTTCGATGTCACCACCATGGGCAATGTCGCCAACGTGGGACTCATGGCAAAGAAAGCGCAGGAGTATGGCTCCCACAACAAAACCTTCGAAATCCCACAAGCCGGCACCGTTCGTGTGGTCGATCAATCCGGAAACGCCCTTCTCACACATGAAGTGGAAACAGGCGATATCTGGCGGATGTGCCAGACCAAGGACATTGCCATCCGAGACTGGGTGAAGCTCGGCGTCACCCGTGCCCGTGCCACCGGCTCCAAAGCCATCTTCTGGCTGGACTCCAATCGTGCCCATGACCGCAACCTGATCGAAAAGGTAAACCTCTACCTCAAGGATCATGACACCAAAGGCCTCGACCTGGAAATCCTTTCCCCCGTCGAAGCCACCAAAGTCACCTGCCAACGCTGCAAGGACGGCCTGGACACCATTTCCGTCACTGGAAATGTCCTCCGCGATTACCTCACCGACCTCTTCCCTATTCTCGAACTCGGTACCAGTGCCAAAATGCTTTCCATCGTGCCCCTTCTGGCTGGAGGCGGTCTGTTCGAAACAGGTGCGGGAGGTTCCGCTCCAAAACACGTCCAACAGTTCAACGAAGAAAACCACCTTCGCTGGGATTCTCTCGGAGAATTCCTGGCCATTGCCGTTTCCATTGAAGACCTGGGCCTCAAAACCAGTAACCATGAAGCCCTCGTTCTCGCCAACACCCTCAACGAAGCCATTGGCAAAATCCTCGACCAAAACAAATCACCTTCCCGCAAAGTCAACGAACTCGACAATCGTGGCAGCCACTTTTACCTCTCTCTCTACTGGGCTCAAGCCCTTGCCGTACAGGAGGAAAGCCCCGAACTCAGTGAAATCTTCTCCGGCCTGGCTCAATCCCTTGCAGAAAACGAACAAACCATTGTGGCGGAACTCAATGACATCCAAGCCGCACCACAAGACATTGGAGGCTACTTCCAGCCAGATCCGGAACTTGCCAGTAAAGCCATGAGGCCCTGCGAGACCTTTAACAAACTTCTCCGCACTCTGGGCTAAGAAGAACAACCCGCAACAGACCTACCGGAAATTTCCGGAATTTCCCGCATAATTGAACACCGATTCCCAACACATTCACGACTCCCTTCCTCAGACCAAAGAGGAGCAGGAGCTGGAAGAACTGGAAATCGAGCTCATTCTGGAAGCCGTCTACAAAAGATACGGGTACGACTATCGCCAATATACACCCAATACCATACGCAGAAGACTCCACCATCACCGGGAGAAGCTGAACTGCAAACACCTCATTGATATGCTCCCTCGGCTCCTCCGGGATGAGGAACGGTTTGGGGAGTTGGCCATGGACCTCTCCATTACGGTCACCGAAATGTTCCGGGACCCCTGGGTCTACAAAGACATCCGGGAAAAAATCATCCCCTTTCTCAAGACCTTCCCCACCGTACGCATCTGGCACGCCGGGTGTTCCACTCGAGAAGAAGCACATTCCCTCGCTATACTCCTGCAGGAAGAAGGCTTGCTGGACCGCTGTGTCATCTATGCGACCGACATTAACCCCGTAGCACTCAACATCGCCAAACACGGCGTCTTCCCCATTGAACGCATAAAGGAATACACCACCAATTACCAACAAACCGGAGGCAAAGAACCCTTCGTCAATTATTACCGCACCGATGGCCAAAACGTCATCATCGACCGCAGTATTCGCAACCGCATCTCCTTCTTCCAGCACAACCTCTGCACAGACTCCGTCTTCGCCGAAATCCAACTCATCCTCTGCCGCAATGTAATGATCTATTTCAACAAGGACCTGCAGAATCGAGTCTTTCAACTCTTCCGCGAAAGCCTCGCCTACGGCGGTTTCCTCTGCCTCGGCGCCAAAGAAGACATACGATTTTCCAAAGTCGAACCCGATTTTGAAACCTTTGACCCGACATCCAAAATCTACAAACTACGCAGGCACTCATTCTGAGAAATGTGAGTTAGGATTTCAGAATCTTATTCACCAAATGCTGTCATAAAAAACAAGGATATTTCCAAAGGAGTGATGGATTGTTGGAGTATTGAATCAATCTTACAGAGTCCCAATCCCATCACTCCATCACTCCAACATGTTGGTTCCGGCTATGCCGGGTTAAGATTGTTAGGTGTATTCGCACAAGTCTTATCCAGACATAAGCGCTTCAAGGTTTTGAACTTCACCGGCATTCCTCTACCCAAGGGTTCTGCAGAGGAAGCCAAATTCTACATTTCCCCCGATGTCCTCCTATTCCATCAGAATGCCACCACTCCAGTTCAGCAATGAATAAACTTGAGAAATCAAGCCGACCTGATTGGCTCA
>CAYSOI010000177.1:0-8195 GCA_964432425.1 uncultured Opitutales bacterium
TTCTTGGGGTTGGGTCCCGGATCAAGCAAACCATTCTCATTTAAGTCCTCTCCTTCATCCAGATGTCCATTTCGATTCACATCTTCCCCCAATTGAATACGGCGGAATTGTGTATCAATCTCCTGATTTCGTTTCAGGAGCTTTTCTTTGGTATCAAACGTCTCCTGGTATTGCTTCCGAAGGGTTTCTATTTGCTGCTCCAGTACGTCTGCCTCCGAAGAATTTTCATCCAGCTCTTCCTTCTTGCGACTGGCTTCCCGAAATTGGTCGAAAAGGTCGGCCATTTGCTCGTCATACTCCAGTTGTTTGTTCCTTTGGAAAAGATCATTGAAGGAAAAGTATTTCTCTTCTTCAGGGCGAAAGCCGAACATAGCCAGAACCTCAGGATGATAGACGGCGAAGGTTTTGTAGTCGTCGGCCTTTTCCGGGTGAAAAGTTACATCGATAAACCATTGAAGAGCCGGGACTTTCTCTCCGTTGTTGAGTGCAGTCTGCTTTCCCCGCATGAGTAGAAGGGAGTTTCGGGCCACCGTATCGAGCGGCTTCACTCTTCCATCTTTTTGAACGGGGAGTCTGCCAAAGGCTTCCAGGTCGAAGGGGGAATCACTTTTCTTCCCGGCCAGAGAAGAAAAACTCATCAGGGAGCAGAGAAGTGCTGCGGAAACAAATTTGTGATTGAAATACTTCATGCGGAAGCCTCCTTTTTTTGCTGTCTGGCCCGGCGTTTTGTAAAATTCCCAAGATGCATGCCAAATTGGATGCAAAGGCCCAGGCCGACAATCGCCACACCGTAGTAAGGTAGTAATTTTCCAGGGTTTTGAACTACTTGTAGACGTGTTCCCCGCTCGGTTTTTTCATTCCATCCAGACTGGAAAAAGGTGTTGTTGTCATGAATCAAAGGGTGGTTCATGAAAATGCGTTTGGGTTCAGTAGATCCATCCGGAAGCAAGAGGGTCACATCCGAGGTAAAGTCCTTTGCTTTTTCAGTGCCTGGGTACCTCAGGAAACGGAAATCATCCAAACGAACACCGAAATCGTAGTAGTATCGGGTACGTCGTAAGGCGATAGCAAATTCCTTGCCTTCGTTTTCAAAGCTGTGCCGACGATGATCTTCAAAGAATTCTAAACGATTGGAGATGAAGAAGGGTCCATAAGTTTGGTCACCTGCTTTGACTTCCACCAATGCAGAGACGAAGTTGATTTCCTGCGGGTCGAATGTTTTCTTAGCCTTTTTGGCTACAACCCGGACAGTTCGGTCGCCCACTTGAAAAGGATAGCCTTCCGTAGCGCCTTCTTCTTCCTTGATATCCATGTCCGTGTTGGGGAAGAATTCCAAGACTTTAAGCTGAAAAGGAAAGTCTGCGCTGATTTCGGAGATATTGATGTCTTTCTTTTTCTTCTTTTCGACCAGAGAAACCGGAATACTCAATGCCGTATCCACTTTCGGCTGGGAGCGATCCAGCAGCACAATTTCGTTTTTATCAAAGTCAGTGGAATAATAAGAGGTCTCCCCTTCCTCTATGCTCATCAGACTCTCACGGTCTGTCAAATCCGTCACCAATTCACTGAGCAGCATCAGGATGAGCCCGATATGGATAGTGAACACCCCAGCCTTCTTCCATGTGAGTTGAAACCTCACGAAGTGGGCAGCCAGGAGATTGAGAAACAGCATGGGCCCCAGTATATAGCCACAGACAATGGGGATGCGTATAAAATGAAAATTGAAAGAGGGGGTTCCCTTGATTTTGGCTGATCCAAGTTCCTTGTCATCAAGAACCGATGACGAAGGCAGAACCGCAGCCACCTTGCTCTGGTTTTGTATGACAGACTTGATCGCCTTCAAGGACCCGAACTTGAGATCTGGACCATCCAAGCCAGACTCACGATAGATGGACCGAGCCTTTTCGTAGAAAGTGTTATCGTTATACCCAGCAAATCTGTAGCCGGAATCCTGCAGTTTCTTCAAATCCACATTCTTGCTGCCTGCGTTTGGGTCATCAGGCTTCAGGGCAAGGAGCATGGAGGTTCCGCCCGGCCACTCTTCCGGGTATTGCCACAGTGCAATATGGAAGCGTTTCTCCATTTGCTCTGACTCCGGATTCTCCCAACTTGGGTTTTCCTCAAAATATTTTTTCAAGGCTCCCTTGATCCCGATATTGGTCTGATCCAGAGTGCCGAAGAAGATCATCACCAGAGACAACGCCAGTAACACAATGGTCAGGCGAAGATCTGCAAAGAATTTTAAAATAGTCTGCATGTTAAAGTGTTTAAAACTTAGAACTGAACGGATTGCAGGAAGGACTTAAAATTAGCTTGTTGAGCCTCGACCAAAGCATGCTTTCCTTTCAGTTTGAAAAACCAGGTATGACCATCGTGCTTTGCCGTACCGATGTGGATGCCCTCTGTTTTACCCTGAATCGTGACATACTTTCCGGTTTGTCCGGAGATTTGGATGTCTTCCTGTTTGGGCGGATCAGTTTGTAATTCTTCCGGCGGTATTCCAATCTGCCGTCCCCATCGCAGGATATTGTCATCCAAGGACCCTGCTCGACCAGACAAGGGTATGACGGTCACTTCTCCAGTTTCTCCATTTTCACCCTGAATGAGAAAATTCCCTACCCGAAAGGCTGTAGGCGGAAGACTCTTCCACCCTTGGGGCACAGTCCATTTTGGTGCCCCGTTGTCCGTTTCTCCCGGTTGACCAGGCTCGGGTGCAGGAGGTACAGCACTGGGATTATTCTGTTGGTCTTTTGAAAGTAAAGAGGGCGGAATCGGTGGAGGCTTAGGAAAGCCACCCGGAGGGGGTGGCGGCGCATTGCGAGGTGGTGGCGGCACACCTGGTGGCAAGTTTCCACCTGCTGGAATCACGGCCCCTCCAGCACTGGACAAGGCGGCAGTAAACCTTGGGTCCGGAAGCCTCGGAACAGTTGTCGGAGGTGGTGGTGGTGGCGGTGCTTTTGTTAACTCTTCAGGTACTGGAGCTTCCTTCGGGTCTCCCTGTAGACGGAAGCTGGTCAGGAAAGATCGGAAATTCGGCTCTTGTTGACGTAAGGCATCCCGATGGCCCTGAAGTTTAAAAAACCAGGAACGGTTTGTGACCCGGAGAATGGATGTGAGCAACTGGTTCTCCGCCGGAGAAGGCGGATTCTCGATCAGATCGAAATACAAGTAGGAATGATGACCGAATTGGATTTCCTGCTTTAGCTCATTGAGAGTCTGCTCATTGATAGGGGAACGGCCCAATTGATTGAGCCAGCGATTGATATTATCCAGATCAGCCCCCCCAAGCCCCTCAAAGGAGGAGACGGTAAACTTCAGGGTGTGTTCTCCACTGGTGATCTCAAAAGCTGCCATCACCATATTGGAGGAAGGTTCCGCTTCTTCCCAACCATCAGGCAAGATCCAGTCCGCCTTGGATTCATAATCCTTTGGTATGTTTTTGGTAACAGTGGGCTGGTCCTGGGAACACCCCCAAAGAACAAACAAACAAGAAAGCAGGAAAAAGGTTTTGGAAATTTGAGACTGGTACATGATACAAACAGGACTTGCTAGATAATAGCGAATATCAAAAATTTACCCTTGGGTTCCGTTGGAAATTAGCTCCACTCTTTTGGGATGTAAGATATCTTATCTGATCAAAGAAACGCCCTCCCTGCTCATACTCAGGAAGGGCGTTCTAGAATAAAGAAGTTGTAGAATTTGCGAAGGACAATCAGGCGATGCTTTTACCAGTGCTGCAAAGGTCGTCACAGGCACGGGAAATACGAGCCGCCATGGCTTCTTCGGCTTTCTTCAGGTAGGAGCGTGGATCGTAGGCTTTCTTGTTTCCGATCTCACCGTCCACCATCAGGACTCCGTTGTAATTGTTGAACATGTGGTCAGCAATGGGACGGGTGAAGGCATACTGGGTGTCCGTATCGATGTTCATCTTGATCACACCGTATCCAAGTGTCTCACGGATTTGCTCTACAGGAGAACCGGAACCACCATGGAAAACCAGGTCAAACTCAGCATCCTGGCCATACTTGTTGATAACAGCCTCCTGCCCTTCCTTCAGAATGTCTGGACGAAGCTTTACGGCACCAGGTTTGTAATGGCCATGAACATTGCCGAAAGTGGCAGCAAACATGTATCGGCCTTGCCCCTTGAGCTCTTCATACACCTGGAGCATGTCCTCCGGGGTGGTGTACATCTTTTCATCCGGCATATCTTCGGTGCCAGCAGAGCCATCCTCTTCACCACCAACGACACCCGCTTCAATTTCCAGCACGATTTCCTGCTCCTGACAAAGGGCAAGATACTCTTTGGAAATGGCAAGGTTCTCTTCAAGAGGTAGGATGGAAGCATCCAGCATGTGGCCGTTGAACAGATTGTTTTCCCCTTTGGAACGACGGCGGGCGGTTTCCTCAATCAAAGGCTTGAGGAAAGTGGGAGCATTCTCCGGTTGGCAGTGGTCTGTGTGAAGAGCGACGAGAACATCGTACTTCTCAGCAAGGCGATGGACCGCCTCTGCCAATACGATGGTTCCATGGACCTGATCTTTCACATTCAGACCGGAGGCAAATTGTCCAGCTCCGGTTGAAAACTGAATAAAGCCATCGGACTTATTGTCCGCGAAAGCCTTCAGTGCAGCATTCATCGTAGTGATGGATGAACAGTTTACCGCCGGAAAGGCGTAGTTCCCTTGCTGAGCAGCATCGAGCATGTCAGCGAATTGCTTGGGTGTTGCGATGGGCATGTTTTTTCTTGGTTAGAGGGTTTCCACGACTTCGTGCTGAGGGCAGCAACGAAATGCAGGGGAAAAAGAATCAGTTATGATTCAAAGGGATTTGTAAATTTCTTCCGCTTGTTCCCAATTCACCACATTCCAGAATGCATTGATGTAGTCAGGACGGCGATTTTGATAGTTGAGGTAGTAAGCGTGTTCCCAGACATCGAGCCCGATAATGGGAGTGCCGACCACGTCAGCCACACCTTCCATCAGTGGTGAATCCTGGTTTGGAGTGGAGGTAACCGCGAGAGACTTATCGGCTTTGGCCACCAGCCATGCCCAACCACTGCCAAAACGAGTGGCACCGGCGGCGGCAAATTGTGCCTTGAGTTCATCAAAGCTACCGAAGGTGGAGTTGATGGCATCGGCAAGGGAGCCTACGGGATCACCACCACCATTGGGGCTGAGGTTTTGCCAGAAAAAGGTGTGGTTGGCATGACCACCACCATTGTTGCGTACGGCACCACGAATGTTTTCAGGTACAGTGGAAAGATCCGAAATCAGATCTTCAATGGATTGCCCTTCCAGCTCAGCATTGCCAGCAATAGCATCATTGAGCTTGGTGATGTAGGTTTGGTGGTGCTTGGAGTGATGGATCTCCATCGTACGAGCGTCGATGTGAGGCTCCAGTGCGTCGTAAGCGTAGGATAAGCTGGGAAGTTCGTGTGCCATGATAAGCTGATTTTGGATTGTTTAGAGTAATGATTTTAATCTGCGAAAATTTCCATTAGCGGAAAACGGGCGGTGCAGAAAAGGGAAGCCTCTAGGCTTTTTCAATCCGTTTTTTTGCAAAAAAGGTCTGAAGGATCGCTTTACAGGGATCTAGTAGTACACCTGTTCGGACTTCACACTTATGATTATTGGTAGGGGTGGCATTGACATCCACCGCTCCACCAAGGTAGCCCATCTTGGGATCCGTGACAGCGTAGACCACGGCTCCCATTCTCCCCATGATCATGGCACCGGCACACATAGGGCAAGGCTCCTTGGTCACATAAAGGGTACAGTCATTGAGCCTCCAGTCTCCGATATGTCTCGTTGCCTGGGAAATCGCGATGATTTCGGCATGCGCTGTCGGGTCCACCGCCCGATTTACCTCATTATGGGCCGCAGCAATGATTTCGCCATCCAGAACAATCACCGCTCCGACCGGCACTTCATCCTCATTATAGGCCTCCACGGCCTGATTGTAAGCAAAGTGCATAAAGAAAGCGTCATCCCTCTCTCCGAGGAGGGAAGGATGTAGTTTTGAGAATTCTGGCTCTCGAATAGGTAAGTTACTCATAATTCATCTTCTCCAAAATACCACTTTGCTACTCTTGACAAGGTTGCGGTATTCCATTGCATGGCTCCCTTTTTTCAAAACCGCACTTATGTCCGATCACGATAACGTCGTAGAAGTAGAAGGCAAAATTGTCGCCGTCCTTCCTGGAACCATGTTCCGGGTAGAACTCCCCAACGGCCACCAGGTTCTCGGACATATTTCCGGGAAGCTTCGCAAGCACTTTATTAAAATAACAGTAGGCGATACAGTAAAAATGGAAATGAGCCCTCACGACATTGAGAAGGCCCGTATTATTTACCGTCTTCGCAATGCCGATAGCAACCGCCAGGCTCCCCGGCGTAGCTTTGGACCAAGGAAAAAGAAATAAGTGCTGCTCCCACAACGCTTTTCACAAACACAAATCCGGAACCTCACATACCTCAATTAGACATGTTAGCTCAAAACATTATCCAAACTGTTGGCCGCACACCCTTGGTCAGACTTAACAACATCGCCAAAGATGTTGATGCAGAGATCTATCTTAAATGTGAATTCTTTAATCCCCTTGCCAGTGTTAAAGACCGTATTGGCATGTCCATGATTGAAGCGGCTGAAGCAGATGGCCTCATCAAACAGGACACTGTGATCATTGAGCCGACTTCCGGAAACACTGGGATCGCCCTGGCCTTTGTCTGTGCCGCCAAAGGCTATCGTTGCGTATTGGTCATGCCCGAAACCATGTCCAAAGAACGCCGTGTGCTGCTTCGTATGCTTGGAGCAGAGTTGGTCCTGAGTCCAGGAGCCAAAGGTATGCCCGGTGCCATTGCCAAAGCGCAGGAAATGAAAGATGAACTGGGCGACAAAGCCTTCATGCCTCAACAATTTGAAAACCCGGCCAACCCGGAAGTGCACCGCAAAACCACTGCCGAAGAAATCTGGGCAGACACCGAAGGCGGCATCGACGTATTTGTCGCTGGTGTTGGCACTGGTGGTACCATCACCGGCGTGACGGACGTCATCAAAAACCAAAAAGGCAAAGCGATCACCAGTATTGCCGTTGAGCCAGCAGAAAGTCCGGTCATTTCCGGCGGAAACCCCGGCCCTCACAAAATCCAGGGGATTGGAGCAGGCTTCATCCCTGTAAACTGCGACACCAGCCTGATTGACGACGTTGTCCAAATCCCAAGCGAAATCGCGTTTTCCACTTCACAGCAACTTGCTATCGGCGACGGCATCCTTGGCGGAATTTCCACAGGAGCCAACATTGCCGCAGCCATCGAAGTTGCCAAACGCCCAGGTATGGCAGGCAAGAAAATTGTAACCGTAGGTTGCAGCTTCGGTGAACGTTATTTCAGTACCCTGCTGGCAGAAAAAGCCCGCCAAGAGGTGGATGAAATGACAGCATCCTGAGTTTTTTTAACGCAGATTTGATACTACCAAAGGAGTCGGGCAACCGGCTCC
Organism: uncultured Opitutales bacterium; assembly: GCA_964432425.1. GTDB lineage: Bacteria > Verrucomicrobiota > Verrucomicrobiia > Opitutales > JABJCN01 > JAYPDO01. Next base: position 7,497 of record CAYSOI010000177.1, read on the forward strand.
TTTGTCATCTAAGGATCATGAGGTTGGTCATCCAAAGAGTTTCAAAAGCGTCGGTCACAGTAGATAACAAAGTCACTGGCAGCATTGGCAAAGGTTTGTTGCTCTTTGTGGGAGTCGATGCTGAAGACGAACAGGAGGATGCCTCCTGGCTCGCAGACAAAGTGCCTCGAATCCGCATCTTCGAAGATAACGAGGGCAGAATGAACTGCTCCCTGCAGGACATGGATGGAGAAGCCCTCGCCATCAGCCAGTTCACACTCCATGGCAACCTACGCAAAGGCACACGCCCCTCCTTCAATAGTGCCGCAGATCCCGAAAAAGGAAACCAACTCTATCAGGACTTTGTCCAAAAGTTGAGTGCCCAACTTGGCAAAACTGTCCCCACCGGAGTATTTGGAGCCCACATGGACATCGAAGCCCACAACGATGGACCAGTAACTCTCATCCTCGATACCAAGAATAAGAAGTTTTGAGGATGAGACACCTCACGATTGGCAAGAACAGGATGAATAATCATCACTGTTGGAGATGCCAAACCCTGGACAGAGAATATGCAGCACCTGTTGTCACTGCTTGTGGTTTGCCGGTCTGAATTTGATATTAGTTGTTTTTCAACAACAAGTTGGCAACGTATTCGACTAACACAATGCCCATGCCCGGTACCCTACTTAGCTCCACATTCCTCGACCGCCCAACCTT
>CAYSOI010000178.1:0-3138 GCA_964432425.1 uncultured Opitutales bacterium
GCGTCTTCGGTCTGGAGAATCCACTTTACGTCATGGAGGGAATATTTCTCGTCTTTGATGGATTCAAAGTTATGCCGAAATGCGCCTCGACTTCTTGTTTGCCAACGTGCTGAGTTCCATCGCTAAACCAGTAGACCGCATCCTCCGCAATCATTCCAAGGGTGTGCTTCCCATTGGAAGTTTCGTATTCTTTGAGGAATTGCTCTGGAGTCATGGCGATCAGTAGGCATGCTGAATCTGGACACCGGAATTGGTGGCACGTCGTAAGGAGTCGTAGCCTTTCCAGTTGAACTGCTGAATCATGTCGTTCTGGACATCGAGATTGCCACGGTAGTTGAGTTTGCCTTGCTGGGGCTTTTTTTGTTGAGCAGGAGCGGCATTGGGGGCTTCAGGTGCCCCGAGGTGGGTCTTGCCTCGGTAGAAGGCGTATTGGTTATTTGAGTCCTTAGCGATTACGGTGGAGGTGCCGCGTAGCTGGTCGGCAACATAGATGCCTCGCAGGTCGGTCTCTCCGCTTTTGAAGGATTTATCAAGACTGCCGATGGCTTTGACGTGGACTCCAGCAATGTATTTTTCCGCAGAGACGTCACGAACATTGGCTCGAACCCGGCCACTGGTTTTGTCTTCCTGCACTTCGATCTTAAGCGGTGTAACCAATACCAGGGAACTGGCGTATAAATCATCGCCACGGCAAATCACCAGATAGGCACCTGGGTCTTTCAAGTCGAGTTGAGTGGTATTCTCCTTATCTACGTAATCTTTGCCGTCGCCCAGATTGACGCTGGATTCGATAAGCGGTGCAATTCCAGCCAGGCTGATACTGGTGATCTTGGAGAGATTTTTTTCCCGCAGGTACAACTTCATGAGGTCTACCCTGTACACTTGCAGGAAGGCGTCCTTGATGTTTCTGTACTCCAGTTTGAGGTCGACTGCTTCTCCAGGACGATAGGTGTTGATTTCATCTATGTGGATGTGCCTTTGCTCAAAGTAATCAATGGCTTGCTTGGCATCAGGATACTGCTCCTTCACTTTTTCATACCATTCGATGGCATCTCCCGGATTGCCTTCAGCATGATGAATCTGCCCGATAATGTACTGGGCAAAGTTTTTGTCTTTGCTGTCACTGTTGGCAACCACGCCAGCAGCTTTAAGAGCTTCCTCATGGTTGTGCTTCCAGAAGTGGCCCAGTGCCACCATGTACTGAAACCCTCCCGAAAATTCGCTGTCAGGGAAACGGGTTTTGTACTTTGCACTGAGGTCGATGACCAGGTCGTGTAGCTTTAAGTCGAGCAAAGCATTGGCCATACTGAAGGCGGCATCATCGGCCAGTGGGTTTTCCGGGTTAAGAGTCAGGAACGTGGTGAGTAGGCGAATGGTTTCCCTGAGCATGGCAACCTTCTCCGGCTTTTGTTTGGCTTGCCGAACGGGCTTGCCGCCCCGCAAGATCGCAACATCCCGCTCTTTCTCCAATTCATGAGCTTTGGGAGCTTTCAGGTAAAGAGCCTGACTGATGGAGAAGAGCATGGTCGTCGCCTGAGCCGAGTCGGGATATTCCCGCCAGAGATCTTCCTGATAATCGATGGACCCAAGGAATAATCCTTCATCTTCCAGAATGGCCGACACATTGATGTCATTGATAAAACTGGCATCGATGGTGGCCTTGAAAACGAGGTAGGCCCGTTCATATTCTTCGAGGTCCCGGTAGGCTTGACCAACGGTTAGGATCTTATCAAACGGGATTTCCAATGCTGGATACCGTTCCCGCAGCACTTCAAAGACCTCTACGATCTTTTGAGCATCATAGTATCCTTCGGATGTGTAGATCCAGAGAAGCATTCTGCATACATCCTTTTCATTGGAACGCTTGTCTTTCCCTCTGAGTGTAGAAAGCAATTCCAGGGCTTCTTTGTAGTTGCCATCATTGAAGTTGAGTCTTCCCAGCGTGAACAGTTCACTGTGATTCATGGTGTAGGGATCATCCGACTTTTCACCTGGAGCCAGAACCGTAATTGTTTGTGTAGGCCCAACTCTCATGCGACCTGGGTTGACCGCATCCCGCATGACATTGGGCAACACTTTGTACTCACCGGTAGCATAGCCAATCAATTGATAACTGAAGTCATTCACATACTGCCCGGTCGGGAAGTAGAGGGTGATTTTGTTTCCATCGACTTCATGATAGCGGTGACTTCCATTCAACGTGCCATCGACCAGGATCATGCCTGCGGGCAAATATTCCTCCATCACCATGTAACCCCGGAAGTCCTGGGAAGAAGAGTAGTGATAGATATCCAGGCTGACCTTGACACGTTGTCCGATCTCAATGTTGGAGACCTGTGTGCTGCTGCCCACGCCAATGCTTTTGCCGCGGTAAGTTAGTGGCATATGATAGAACCGTTTGTAGCGTAAGTAGGGATGACTCCAGGATTTTGGATCTTTCAAATTTTGGGAAAATCCACGAAGCGTCACACCGTAAACGTACTCCCCACGTCCGTTCATTTTGAAATCCACCACATTTTCTTCTTCGTCGCTCAGCATGCTTGAAGGTACCGCCAACGCCAGAGTCCGGGTTGCACCAGTTACCTTCAACGTTTCCAGTTCCTTGCCATTGACGAGAATGGTCAGTTCATAGTCGTCTGTACCCGCTTTGCCTTCCGCATAGAAATGGGCCAATGCTGCGATAGCAGGTCCCTTGGCTTTGGCATTGACGAAACCGAAACAACCACGACGACTCAGAAGGAAATCAATCAAAGGCCGGATTTGCTCGGCTCCAGGCTTCACTTTCATGAAGGCCAGGGCGGCCAGAGCGGTGGTTTCTGTATCTTCGATGGTCCAACTGTTACTACGGACTCCTTTCATCTTCAGGAGTGGTTTTTCACTACCTTCGACACCTTCCAACTTGGTCTTGAGGAGATCCAGAAGTTCCGAGGCGAATTCGTTACGATCCAAGTTGACGAAGGCCAGAATCAGGCTGCACAAAGCTGGGCCGTTGAGTGTATTGCGTTCCCGGTAGAGTCGATTGGCATGAGCGAAGTCGGCCGCACCATCCGCCGACAGGGCGTACAAGACAATCGACTTGGCATTGTTGTCGTTGGCACTGAACTTGGTGAAGCTGTTTTGGAGAGAGGATTTGGCTTT
>CAYSOI010000178.1:3238-8175 GCA_964432425.1 uncultured Opitutales bacterium
GGGCCCAACAGTGATCGTCATCCATTGCGAACCTTCGCGGCGATCTTTGGGCAAAGAGACAAACGCTTTGGAATTTCCTGTGGAAGAACCTCCGTCATGATCTGCGAATTCCAGCCCCCATGGCCGAACCGGGAAGGTCTTTTCCAGGGTATCGGTGTGCTTCGAATTTTTGGCGGAAATCTGGAGGCGAACATTGGCTGCGGAAGGAAGGGTGATGGAGTCGAATAATGCCTCTGCCACACCTTGTTTTTCCACTATTACTTCAGCGGTTCTTTCCGCCAGAAGCTTGTCGAACTTCTCACCACCCAGGATCTTCATGGTAAGTTCGGTGGAGCCTTCAAAATCCGTAAGGTTGTGGACTCTGGCCAATACCTGAATGGCATCTCCTTCCTGCAATTGAGCCGGGGCTTTCATGCTGATGAAGAAGGGCTTACGGGTAATGACTTTGGCCGTGTTCTGCCCGGCAAGTGTGTCCACGGAGATCCCTTTGGAGGTCAGTCGCCATTCACTGGTGGAGGCAGGTAACGTGAAGGTCGTTTGGGCTTTCCCATTTTTGTCTGTGATAATGGCAGGCAGCCAATATCCATCACCAGCAAACTCCCTGCGTATGGCACTGTCGGCTTCCGTTAGTTTTTCGATCTCACCCTGAGCACCAAGAGTGGAGAAGTAGTTCTGGACCAGCCCTTGATTGTTTAATTCAGAGGCAGAAGCGAGAAAGCCATCCGAGAGAAAACGGCGGCCACGGGTGTCATGCAGGGTTAAACCGCCTGTAGCCTGAGATGGTGCATCGGTAAGATATAGAGCTTGATTCAGGCTTTGGATTTGTTGTGCATCTCCCAAAGCCATTGGGCCACCTTGAAATCTCCCATTCTGTGCGAAGTCCAAGTTTCCATTGATGGCAATTGCATCCACCGGGACAGGATGTGGCCTGGCTGCGTTCAAATTCGATTCCATCGCAAATTGTCTCATGTGTACTTGTGAGGCGGCTCGTTGAAGACTTTCCTGTTCTCTTTGGCGGCGTTCCACACGAGCTTTCTCATCCAGGAATTCCTTTACCACTTTTCGAGTTCGGGCGATGTATTTGAAGCCCGTGGAACTGCCGATCCGAAACTCCGCCTGGCGGTGAGCATCTTCCTGAAAAAATTGACGGATATTGGCGGTAGCATCCGGGTAAATGGCATAGAGTGCTTCGTTGACAACGGCCAGGCTTAGCTCTGCTTCCACAGGTTTGCCCAACTGATCCGTCACCTCGATTGTGACTTCTGCATCGTCACCTGGAGCGTAGGTTTCCTTTCGCGGAGTCACCGTAACATTCAGTTGCCGTTCCACTCGAAAAGGTTTGTTCGCCACATGCAGCTTTTGTCCGTCCATCGCATTGATGCAGGTCGTGAAGTTCGGGAAATGCTGGTGGTCGATTTGCAGAGGAATGTCATTGAAGCCTTCATTCAGAGTGATGACGCGGTGCTCAAGAATCTCTTCGCCCTCGAAAGTGAGCAAAGCCAGTTGGCAACCAAGTCGGGAGTGGAGCCGCAACTTGGCATCGGAGCCGACTTGCAGGACATCACTTTCTGAAAAGAAACGCAGCTTGGTCGCATCTTCCGCATCCGAGATTTTGACTTTCGTCTCGGTGGAGACTGTTTGCTGGAAACGATCTTCGCCAGCGACTCTCAACACGTATTCGCCTCCTTCTTCCAGCGTTAGGTTGACGGTGCCATTACCCGTTTCCTCATTGGTGCTGACCTTGTGCTCAGAAATGGTAGCTTCTTCAATGCGATGAACAGTTTGTCCATGCCAGGGAATTTGTCGGAGAATGGGGTTGGGTTTGGCGGTATGTCGGCGCAGTACATAGAGCGTAACCTCTTTGGCGATGGGCTTGCCGTCGGGTGTGTAGGTCGAGACGGTGACATCAAAGGGTTCCCCCGCCAGAACCAATGGGCGACTCGGCTTGGCGTTGATATAAAAACCCTCCTTGGCCAGAAACACACTGTGTGATCCGGTTACATTTTCACCGTCTAAAGTGACCCTGAAATTTAAAGCGTAACCTTGCTGGCTGCCGGAAGTGTCATAGCGAATTTCCAGTTTTCCTTCTTCATCGGTTTTCCCGGCAAGGGAGCGGCCATCCGGCAGGAAATAGGTCACCTGTTTATTGGCAACCGGTTGTCCCCAGTAGTATTCCGCAGTAACCGACAATTCCACCGTCTCCCCACGAAAGTACACATCCTGTTCCGTCTCCAGTTTGACACGGATCTTTTCGAGTTGGAATTTTTTGACAATGAACTGCGTGGAAAAGCTCTTGGTGGCGTCCTCTTTCTCTCGTGCCGTAAGAGTGTAATTTCCAACAGACGCCAAGCGGTCAATTCTGACCTGTGAATGAAAACTCCCGAACTTCCCAGGAATCTGTTCGGTTTCCCAAAGGAGTTTCCCGTTTGGATCTGTGACCGATACCAGGTAAGTCTTTCCTTCCGGCACCACATAGGACCCCTCTTTGACATCACGGAGTATGCCTCGGATCTTGACAGTTTCGCCGGGTTGGTAGGCCGGTCTGTCCAAATATAGATACCCTTTGGCAACAAGCCCGGAACTGAAGTTCAAGCCATCCAGACCAATTTGATTGGAGGCAATGTTGCCGCCAGTGATGGCAAAGGCACGAAGTGTGTTGATCTCTTTGAGCTCATCCAGCTTTTGGCGGAACACCCCATCTTCCGCTGTGGCTCCTTCATGGAAAACTTTCTTTCCATCACTGAGCAGAATCTTGACGCCCTCGGCAGGTTGCCCCAAACGGCGGTCCTCCACAAAGACCAGGGCCTCCCGCCTGGAAGATTTCAGGATCAATTCAATGTCACTGCGAATGACAATGCTGGTCGCTTCAAAGTTATCATCACTGACGTTGATCAGGCAGGCACCAACCTTGCCATTCGGATAGGGGACTTCAATGCTTTGCTCAATAGGGCGGTAATCATCATAATCCTCGATCTCCACTTCCCAGGACTTGTCCGGCTCAATCAATGCCACATCCAGATGGTCCACATTGCCGATGGCATGGGTCTTTCGGAAGTAGGCTTCCAGATCCAGGAAATATTGCTTCACCGTGACCTTCTTGATGTTGCGGGTAGACAAACGAACAACCGGTTGCTCATTGGAGAGGAAGACCTTGTCCGTTTGGAGCGAGAGTGAAGTTTTGGTCATCAAGCCGACCCGATCTCTGGCATTCCGTGCCTTGCTGCCCCATTTCAACCGTCGGTACGTTTCGAGAGCCTTCTCCCAATCTCCAAACTTCTCCTCATGGATCACTCCAATTCTGTACAACGCAACAGAGGATTCTTCGGTATTGGGATACTTACTGACCAGGCGTTCCCACAAGGCAATGGCCTTCTCAAACGCAGCCTTGGCGTCCTCCTTGCTGGATTCTTTTTCCAGTTCGATGGCACCCTGATAAGCGATTTGCCCAAATAGGAAAAGGATGCGACCCGCCCGGGAATCCAGTGGATTGGCCGCGAGAAATTTTTCGAAAAGCTGCTGAGCTTGGTCGTACTCATTGGCCTCCATCGCATCCATGGCAATTTGGTAACTGGCGTTGATGATGCCACGTTGACAAGCGGCCCAATGTGGCCCGTCAGGATACTTATTGATGTAACTTTGCCAGGCGGTGGTGGCCTCCTTGTATTTCTTTTGCCTGAAACGAATCTCTGCAGTCTGAAAAAGAGCCTGTTTCTCAAATTCGCTCTGCAGTTTTGCAGGACTTTCTTTGGCTCCCGGCACAGGTTCTGTCAGTGCATCTCCCGTCGGTAAGGCATGATTCTTCAAAGTGTAAAAATCCTTGTAGGCCGCAATGGCATCATCCGACCGGCCTTGCTTTCGGTATGCTTCCGCAATCCACCAGGCGGCATAAACCGACCGTGGGTCAGCCTTGTGAGCGGCAAGGAAATCCCGTGTCGCCTTCAAACCTCTCTCCAGTTCATGACCGCCCACATTCGGCATGCTGTAACTCTTCACCATGAGCCAGCGGGTATCCGCCATCAGTCGGGACTGTTCCTTGGTGATTTCCTTCTCCTTGATCAATTGCAACAAATCTTCCGAATTCACACGGGCATCCTGAACTCTTCGGGCCGTGACCTGAGCCGAAGCAAGATGATACCTCGCCTCCAAAATGTGTTTTCCAGCCGGTGGCGGATTCTCCTTCTTCATACCCGCTGTTCTACGAGGACTACCCACATGCCCCATCCAATCCGGATCAAACTCCTCCAAATACAAACGATAATCAGAAATTGCCTGGTTGATGTTGTTGGCCTGATGAATGGCCCGGGCTTTCTTGTAAGTGACTGCATCCTGAAGATCCCGACCAATCTCCATGGCTAGGGCTTTCCCATACAACTTGTAAGCTTTCCCAAAATTCGGCGGTGGGGCCTTGAGATCATTCTTATCCGGAGTGGTCGCCAACTCATCCGCAAAGTGAATGATCACACTGGCCACATCCTGCTTCCGGGCCGCTGCCAGCAAACGATCCGCCTCCTTCTCATAAATCGCTTCCGCCTCCTGGTATTTCCGTTGTTGCACAAAAGCCGCCGCCTTCAGGAAGCTGGTTTTGTGAATCCATTTTGTCCCGGTAAAATTCTTGAGAATGTTGTCACAAGTCTGAATACATGCCGGATAAGCCTTGGCATAATATTGAGCCAAAGCCTTCAAGTAGTGGGCTTCATCTTCCCGTTTCCCCGATGCCTCTGCAGACTTATCCAAAGCTGCAATGGCTTTCTCATACTGCTTTCCCCTTAACGCCGCTTGCCCTTCCTTCAACCACTTCAACTCTTCAGAGTCTGCGTTCTCATCAGCTCCAAAACTGATCGATGACAAAATAAGAAAAGGAACAAGAAGAAGGCATAATTGTTTCATAAGAAAATCCGTGGTTCGATGATGAGACACGGACTGTAGCAACTTCTTAG
>CAYSOI010000179.1:0-8146 GCA_964432425.1 uncultured Opitutales bacterium
AGATTTCATTAGGGAGGTTCGCTTGCTTCCCAAATCCCAACAGTTGAATCTAGGCTTATCACTTTTCAGGAACATTGAGTTCCAGTCTGGCGGAAAAAGTGCCGGACCGGAGCTTACCGTGGTCATATTTGTTTCTTCATCAAATGATCGATTGCTGAAACACCTTTAGTATGCAAAAGGGTCGTTCCCTACAAATCCATGAGGAGCGATCGCAAAACGATAAAAGAAGTTATTTTTTCCAAGCCTGGAGTGCCCCTTGGGGATTGTTCATCACTTCAAAGGTGCCCTTCGTGGTAATCGTCTCCCCTTCCGGGTTGACGATGACTAGCGAGGGAATTCCCCGGACATTGAATTTTTTGGCAAGAGCATTCGCCTCATTGGAACGATGAGGAAGGGTGTACCACTTCATCTTGGTTTCCTTCATATACTTCATCTGCTCCTTTGGGGAATTGTCACTGCTCACGAATACGACCTCAAATTCCTCTTGATTGGCATTTCTAAATTTCACCAATTGAGGTGTAAATTGACGGCAAGGTGGACACCAATGTGCAGAAAAGTAGAAGCCCACAGTCTTACCCGCCAATTCATCTCGGGAGATTTTCTTACCCTTGGAATCGAGGAGTTTGGAAGGCAGCATTTTGGCCAACCCTTGTCCAAGCTTTGGCTTGGCTACTTCTTTGGAAATCGTAGTCGGTGCGGATACAGGCTTGGCAGACTTCTGGCTTTTCCAATCGAGAACCAATTGTTGATCGGGCTTGGCAAGCTGGTTGATATTCAGGGTAACCAACCGACCATTTGGTGACCGCAAAACAACTGTATTTCCGATACATTCTGCCAGTTCGGCTTCCAGAGTGCTTCCTACGGAGCTAGTCCAGGTCCGCACTTCGCCGAAAGCTTGGGTAAAGGAGATGAGTGCAAAAGAAAGAATGAGTAGGGAGATCTTCATGTTTCGAATGTACCTGAAGAGAGTGAGATTTCGCCCCCCTAGTCAATCACACTATCACGATTGCTCACCACTCGTAGCAGGCAAGAGCATTCAATTCTCGGATAAAAATCTGATTTCCGGAAACAGCTAAGTGAGCCCAAGTCTGGGCATCGGCAATTTCCCGAGTTTCGAGGATCTCCAGTTTTTCAATGTTTGGAGCAATTCGGTAGAGAATCCCTTTCTGGTCGAGTGCGAGGATCTCTTTGCCGTTTGAAACCATGGACATGTATTTGCCAAAGGATTGGCCGCTAATCCACTTGGTTTCCCCGGTCTTTAATTCGATGCAGGTGATGCGTTGTTTACGAAGATGGAGGTAGCAATGCCCACCAATGACGATCGGACCGGACATGTAACCTTGCTGGTTGTTGTCCCATCTTTTGTCGATGGTAAAGCCGTCATTATTCTTGGAAATGTCGAAGAGCAGACTTTCGCCGCCGTAGGAACTGGTCATGATGGAATTTCCGAGAATGATCGGGGTTAAGATGTTCATGCCCCGGTAGGCTTTGATGTCCTTTTGCCAAAGAACTTTCCCGTCTTCGATGTCGACTCCGGCAAGAGTAGTTCTGCTTTGGACAACGATTTGGCGTTTACCCTGCAAAGTCGCAATTAATGGTGATGAAAAGGCACTACCATGCATTCCACCTTTATCGGTCATAGTTCGCCACACGGATTTGCCAGTCTCTTTCTCTAATTTGACGAAGCCTGCTCCAGCCTGCACGTAAACGAAGTCACCGTCAACAAGTGGTGAGCAGACAAATCCGAAGGCTGGCAGTGGGGTTTTGTATCGCTTGGGAAAGTCTGCGGTCCATTTGACCTTTCCGGTTTCTGCATCCAGGCAAACTAGATAATCCCGCATTCCTCCAACATACAAATTCTTGCCATCGAAGGCTGGAGTGGATCGCACCCAACTTCCGTTCTTGGCAGCAAAAAATGGCACACGCATGGAACCTTCCCAATCGGTTTCCCATTTTTGTTCACCGGTTTTGCGATCATAAGCCCGGACAATCTCCTTCTTGTCTTTGGATTCGACAGTGAACACGGTAGTGTCCGAAACAACTGGGCCTGGATAGCCTTTCCCAAGTTCATGTCGCCAGGATAATTTGAGATCATTCTCACTGATACTTTTCGGCCAGGATGCACTTTCGGCAATGATTCCATCGCGGCTAGGCCCACGCCATTGAGACCAGGAAAGTTCCGAGTCAACTGGTAAACCGTCACTTACATTGCAGGCAAATGAGCAGAGGAAAATGAATAATAACTTCTTCATGGTGTTGTCTGTGTTTGGAGAAACTGACTGGAGACTCAGCAACAACAGAAGAGGAATAATACCTATCCGATAAACTGATGTATGGCTCCAGTTTGATGTAACTTCTTACGAGACATCTCTAAATCCAGATCACCGTAATGTTCAATTTTATTGCTGTGGGCATTGAGCAAAGTGGTGTACCAGTTGCCAATTGTCTTGTGCCCTTCGGTTCCGTGATAAGGGAGGCGGATGTAGCGACCGGCCATGTCCAAATTGGAATTCCTACCGCTGAGGACGATAAAGGGTGCCTCAGTTCCGTGGCTGTGGTGGGTTTCCCCATTTTCAGGAAAATACATGACCATGGTATTGTCGAACATGGTGCCCTTGCCTTCCGGTACAGCTTTTAAGCCTTCAACAATCCGAGCAACTTGCTGGACATGGCCGATTCGCATTTGCTCCCGGATCTTGTCGGCAGGTTTACCACTGTAGCCGCCGTTGTGGCCGAGTTCGTGAATGGAAATGTGATCACTCTCGTTACCGGGAAGACCTTTGATCGGAGTGGAAAGTTCGTCGATGGTGTAGGTCACCACATTGGTCAATCCGGTAACCAAAGCAGCAATGAGGATTTCGGTCATGGCTTCCTGTTTCTCCGGTGTGGTGGCTGTCGGGCCGCCGTAGGCATGAACCTTATCAATTTTAGGCAAATGTTTGGCGATGGAAGCCGACATTTTTTCCAGTTTCTTATTTCGGGCCTGAATGGATTCGATGGACTGAATGTGATTGCTCAACTTCAGTTTTTCATACCCCTGAAGAACCTTGGCTTTGAAGGATTCCTCACCCTCAAGAAAGGCCAGCATTGCGTTATCGGAGTCCACTGCTCCCGGATTGGTCACAGTCTTGAAAAGCTCATCATAAGCAGTCTGGGGGTCGGCATAGCAGTAGTTGCGTTGATGCGGGCCTGGAGCAGAGTATCCGGAGACAATCCCTTTCCGCCATGAGCTGTAGTTCCCTGTCAAGGAAAGTTCGACATGCCCAAAGGGAGAGGGAAAGAGTTTAGCCAGTTCGAAGTCAATGGTGGCACGTTTGATTCCGCTCAGGGAGTTTCGGCCCGATTTGTAGGCACCCATCACCGAGGAGTAGGACCAGTGCCCGTTCTCACTCATCTTACAGGAGAGTCCCTGGAGAAGTGTCAGGTGTTCTTTGTAATCGCTAAGGCCCTGTAACCACTTGGGAAGTTCATGCTGATCCAGGTCCACTTCCAAGGCTGCTTTCTTCTTGTCCAACTCCTTTTCTTTGTCGGTAAAGCTAGGCAAGGCTACTTCGTTGGGGCGAATACCGTTGGACTTACGAATGAAAACGAAGCGTTTGGGAAAACCGGATTGGGAACTTGCCGCACTTAAATTGGCAAAGGAGGGAGTGAGAGCAAGAGCACCGGCTCCTAATGTGGTGTTTTTAAGGAAATCTCTACGAGTCGTCATGGTTTTATTCCTGAATGGGTTTGCGATAAATGAATGAATCTGAGGTTAACAGAGAAACAATGACGGCATCAAAACTCCCTCCACTTTCGAGATAAGCCTGGTCAGCATCGATCAATGTTTTCGAATCGGAAAGGGTTTCATTTCGGCCTAGGAAATAGCGGAAGGCGTGGCGGATGATGGATTGGCGAACACGGCTCGATTTTGCTAATCTTCCGGCCAAATCAATCGCGTCTTTGACTTCACCATCCAGCTTGGGATTACCTGTTCCGGAAAGTGCACCTTTGGGGTTCACGGGAAGGGTTTTGTAAATGTTGCGGAGGTCAACATGTGGAGGTCCTTTGTCTGCCACCTTCTTAACCAAATTATCGGGATGTTCCAATGATTCTTCCGTGCGGTATCTTCCAAAGTCATCGTAGATTTCGAAGGAATAGCCCAAGGGGTTCATGCGTTGGTGACATTTCCAGCATTCCTCCTTTTCGGTGGCACCAACCAGGCGGGTTCGTAAAGCCTTGTGATGGTCCTCTGGAATCACGGCATCGACTGTAATGGGCACATCCTGGACCGTTCCAGCCAGCAGCTTTTCCCGAATCCATTTTCCCCGTATGACAGGATCGGTCTCCTGGTTTTGAGCATGGGCAATCAACCATGCAGGATGGGTCAGAATGCCCTTGCGATGGGGAACTTTGGCAGGCTGCGTCGTTGGGTAATTCCAATTGGCTAAATCAAAGTTGTAGAACATGGCGACCTGCGGACTTTGAAGACGCCCACCATAGCGAGTGGAACCATTGGCAAACCCATGAGCTGGAAAGGAGTTGAAGGGAGCTGCTGCAGTTTGTCCTTTATCGAGGCGAAGAGTGAAGCTCTCCATCTGGGTCTTGAAAGCTCGAAGGGGATTGTAACGACCTCCTGGCTGGAGCCTTTTGACATCGATTCCCCGCATTTTCATTTCACCGATGAACTCCTTGTGCTCGACGAGATTATCGATCTCAAAATTCTGCCAATCGTTGTCTTTGAAATAATCATAGATCTTTCGAATTCGTTCTGCGGCAGACTGCATCGACTCGTTGTCACCGGAGTGGTAAACGTAAAATTCTTCGGTTGTAAGAAGTTGGGCAAAGACATCCTTGTCCTTCTCTAGAATGTGCTCCACCAACTGATCCGCTTCCGCAACCAGACGAGTCTTGGCTTTGCTGTAATCTCCTCCAAAACGCTTGTTGTCCTTGAAAATCGGCAACATTTTGGGGTAGGCAAAGAACTCCCGGAAGAAACGAAGCTCCCGAACCGGCATGTTGGTAAAGTTGGGAACGTCTTTTGAATCGACCGACTCATCGATGACGTAGTACTGATCCCTTTTTTTCAGCAAGCGGAGGACTTCCCTTCTGTAATCTTCACGAGTGCTTAACTTGCCCGATTCCACTGCCTTGACCAACTCATCATCCGGGCTGCTGTCAGTCAAAGCATAGGCAATGGCATAGCTGGCATCACGGGGAGACAACATCTTGCGACCATGCTCATCAGCTTCGCCCTGCCCAAACTCATTGCGGTAGACAAATTCCGAATTCAGAAGCAAGGTCTGCATCAATTTTCGGATGGCCTGAGGTCGTCCCTGGCTCTCGGTGTAGGATCGGGTCAAGTCAGCGTACTTGGTAACTTCTTCTTCAGTGGGCGAACGTTCCAGAATTTTTACAAAAAGCTGTTTCACCAGAGCATGAATTTGTTCCGCATTGGGAGGCCCTGCATCGATTCGGGCTTTTTCAAATTCAGCCTCCCATTGCTCCATACATTTGGAAATGATGGTGAGGTAGGGATCTCCCTGTTTACGATTTTTGACCAGGGTTGCCCGAATGATCTGCATCTCCTCTTCAGCCAAGTCCTTGTATTCGTAGGGGCGGTTCCTCTCGTGATATTTGTGCTGCTCGATCTGCCCACGCCACTCTTCCATGTAGTTTTGTAGGAAGGTCACGCGGGCCTGAATCGCACGAGAGTTGTGGCCGTAATAAAACCACTCCCTTTCACAGGCTTCAATCAGCTGTGCATCGGTTTGGCCTTCCTTTTCAAGCCTTCTCATAGAGCGGAAGATTGTGACCAACTCTTCCTTTCCAGGATTGGCCGCGTGAAAGGGTGCTTTCTTGACCGAACCATCATTGGGTATCGGAGTAGGAACGTCCACTCGAACAAACTCTGGCAACATTGAATCATGTTTGTCCTCATAAAGATCTTTCAGCTCCCGCTCGATGTGTTTACTCAAGAAGTCTTCTCTGGATTTCAAGCTGGCCTTTTGTTGATTCTCCAGAGCCATGATGTCGCTGACGGCAGGAAGATAACGAGCATCCCGACCAGCAAGATACATCATGTAAGTGGAAGCTTCCCGGACATTGGTCAACATTGTCAACAAGTGCCCTCCGTTGAGTGTCTCGTTGGCATAATAACGAACTCCGGAATGCGTCGGCAGCAGGAAGGGATTGGTCAGGTTCACCCTACGTTTGCTATCGCCTAACACTGAGTGACGTTTGCCATCAATGTCCCGAGTTGGTTTGTGATTCAGGATTCGGTTGAATTTATCGTTGAAAATGAATTCGCTGATCAACCATCTGCGATCATGAGAGAAGCCTTTGAGATGCTTATACTCTCCTGAGAAAAGTTTTTTGTGGTCAACGTAATTGCCGTATTCTGGCTTACGAAGTTTGGCTTCCAACTTGGAGGCATTGTGCTTCTGGAGTTCCTGAGCTGCCCAATTGATCAAGCTCTCACGTTCTTTCCCGGTAGGTTGCTTTTTCCGATCTCGGGGAGGCATTTCTTCAGTGTAAATCTGCTCCTGAACTTTATTCAGAATATCCAAGCGATCGCCAAGTGGAAGACTCTCCAGTTTGTCGAGATAGACTTTTCCTTTTCCCGAATCCTCATCGTGACAATCCAGACAGTGGTTTTCCAGGAGGGTATATGTGTTTTCCGAAATCACCAGTTGACTTGTTTGGCCACCGAAAATTGGAGCCGTGAGAACAGCAAGGTGTAGCGGTAATTGCCAAAACTTGCGATGTCTTGTTCGCCAACTTGAGTCAGAAGATTTTGCATCTTCTGCTACGTTTGGCGGCTTACTCATTTCGCTTTCTCCGCGGAACCCAACTCTTGCTGAATCACTTTTAGAATGGGGCTATGGATTGGCTTCTTATCAAAGTGGAATGGATCAGCGCCGTGGCTTGCGGGCTTGTCCATATTCATTACACCCTTGGCAAAGGTGTACATGTCATTGATCGGGATTTCGTTTTCCTTCATCACTTTGGCGGCGATGGTATTGTATTCGATTTCTGACTTCAATTCGAAGACATTGGTTGAGGAATGGCGAATCGGGGTGGTGCTGCCCCAGACGAGTTTGGCTCGGGTGGACTTGAGGCGCTTCGCTAGCTCCCGGAGGTTCTTTTCGTATTGCTCCGGAGAAGTGTTCGGGATGCCGCCAGCATGCTTCGGAAAAACACGGAAAGACTTCATCCATGGAGCCCGGTGAATGAGGTCACCAAGACCAACATTGAAGTGGATCAGGTCCCAATTCCCTTCTCCGACAATCGTATCAAAATGCTCAAGAACTGAGGAAGAACTCAGGACGATGCCAGGATCTAAACGCGGATAATGAACTTCTGCTTTTCCCTTCAGTTCTTTTTGAAGCTGACGGGAAGGTTCGTTGTAGACAAAGTCACCCAGCAGCAGGACACGAGGAAGCGGTTCTTCCGCAAGACAGAAGTTCGGGATCAGTGATGCCAAGAGAAAGGCAAAGATTGCGAAAACGGGTTGAAGGCCCGTCGGACAATCACCCAGGGTTGATAGGTGTTGTGCTTTCAGCACATTCTTGAATCGAGATAGCATTCTACAAAACACGCTGAAGCGTGAACTCCAACACCAGGGTTACGCCATCACGTCGCCCATTGGGCCAGTGCTGTCGGCAAACTTCTTCACTGGAACATCTACGGCGTGGAGCATGGAAACAAAGAGGTTCGCCAATGGCACTTTCTTGTCTCCTGAGAAGTCGTGAAGGTAGCCGTGTTTGAGGCCGAGGTGATTACCGCCTGCAAGATGGATTGGATAATTCCTGGTGCTGTGAGAAGCGTGCGGGTGAGCGGATCCCCAGAGCACGACAGTGCGGTCGAGCATGTTGCCTTCGCCTTCCTTGGTGTCGCGGAGACGTTGAAGGAAGTAGGCATGTTGCTGGGCACGCCAGTTGTCCCATTTTCCTGAATAATCTTCAGGACGTTTGTGGGCGATATCGTGGGTGGCACCTTTGTAACCGAGTGCATAGGTGGCGTAATTCCAAAGTTCGCTGTCGGAGGAATTTTCACTTTCCAACATGAGGGAGGCAAATCGGGTGGAGTCGGTCTGGAATCCTAAGTAGACCAAATCATACATACAGCGGATGAATTCCTGTGGATTCTTGTGTGAAGCCTCCAG
>CAYSOI010000180.1:0-8137 GCA_964432425.1 uncultured Opitutales bacterium
GCAGCCAACGATTCCATGCGAGGCTGGCACCTCAGGCAGTACCACTTGAGGTCTGCAGGATTCGATGTATTGGAAATAGAGTTCATGGGAGAAACGAAATGAATCAACCATCTTCCCATCCGTGACTTTGTTGGCAAGAGTAAACACGAGGTAAACACTTGACCTAGGGGCAACTCTAAGGCATGTTATTGAGCCACTTAAAGCTGAAGAATACCAAACGTAATGCTCTTTCAGACGCCCTTACGGTCAAGAATTCTATGAATCACAAAACCCAGGGATTTTCTATCCTTCACCGCCTTACACTTATTGTCATTTGTGCTGGTTGGTTCTGGATATTATTGGGGGTTTGGAGTATACTGCGGGATGAATTGCTGGCGACCTCCAACCCATTGATCTACAGCCTCATGGCGATATTGGGCATGCTGATTTCCAACATCGCCAGCTTCAATCGATACAGCACCTATCTGGAGCTTGGTAGGTGGGAAAGGCTCACCAAGGCCATCACTCTGGCAAACGTACAAGGAGTCCTGGTTTCCTTCTCTATGTTCCTGACCTACTTCCTGGTTAAAGACGTCGAGATCAGTCGTGCCTTCCTGGCCACTTTCATATTAAGCCTCTGGGTAATTCTCATCCCGGTCAATTATTACATTCCTGACCTACTTGAATGGTTTTTCCACAAAGACATGCGGACAAGGAAAACTCTTTTGATCGGGACCGCCAGAACTCTCACAAATCTAAAAGACTGGGTGAATCACAACACACACACTGGATTTAATATTACCAATATTTACACTCCAGGCGGTGGTGGACACGAAGAATTAAACCTTAGCCAACTGAATCCTGTGGACAACTTGGAAAAGTTTCTTTCCAGAGAAAAGATCTTTCGAGTTGTCATTGTCCCCGGACCACAGAGTGAATATTGGATTCAAGGGGTGATAGACCTCTGCCAACGATACGGCTGCCGCATCTTCATCCACAATCCCTACGCTAATTACTTCAGCGTCCCGCTTGTCCCCGTACTGGAAAGAGGGCAACCCTTCTTCTCCCTTCAAAACGAACCTCTCGAAAGCCCTTTCAATCAAATCATTAAACGCGTCTTTGATTTAGCCATCTGCCTGCCAATCATATTGTTTATCCTGCCCGTCCTGATCACAGTGGTATGGATCTTCCAGCAGATACAATCTCCAGGACCAATATTCTTTACTCAACTTCGGGGCGGCAAAGGTGGCGACCCCTTCATGATCCTAAAATTCCGCTCCATGCACCCACAACAGGATAAAGAAGATACCAGGCAAGCATCGAAAGATGATAACCGAACCTTCGCTTTTGGCAGATTTATTCGTAAATACAGCCTGGATGAGTTTCCACAATTCCTCAACGTACTCAAAGGAGAGATGAGCCTGGTTGGTCCTCGTCCATACATGATTGAACACGACGAACTTCTCGGAAGAGATTTCCGGGCTTACCATGTACGAAAGTTTGTCAAACCCGGTGTCACAGGACCAGCACAGTGTGCAGGGCTAAGAGGCGAAGTAATCTCAGCAGACCTTCTCCAAGCCAGAAACGAGATGGATTTTAATTACGTCGGGAACTGGTCACTACTGCTCGATATTGAGATTGTCGTAAAGACTGCACTGCAGATCCTGTTCCCCCCCAAGTCAGCCTATTAAGCCTCGAACTTGAACGAAGACCCGGTCAAAATCCTCGGGCTGGATTTCTACTCCGGCTCCGTTCAACGTGCCATTGAAAAAATCCTCCAGGGAGGGCTTCTTATGGCACCTGCAGCACCAGGTTTAGCCCACAATCTGAACGAAGATGCGACCTACCGGACCGCACTACAAAGGGCAGATATTCTGCTACCTGACAGTGGACTGATGGTGTTGCTTTGGAATCGAATTCTTCCCAATGGCTCACGTCCCATCCAACGGATATCCGGCTTGGAATTCTTGCACGAGTTTCTCAAATCTCCAATCACCCAAAAAGCACTGGAAAACAGTTTTTGGATCATGCCCAATGAGCAGGAGTCCATCATGAATCAAAAATGGATGGAAAACGAAACCGGCATCAACATTCCGCAATCCAACCTATACATTGCCCCTCACTATCCAACTACCGGGGAAATCGACGATAAAGCACTGGTAGAACAAGTAGCTCAATGCCAGTCCCGCATCGTATTGATAAACATTGGAGGAGGTACACAAGAAAGACTCGGTGCCTACCTCCGCCAGCAACTCTCCCCCACTCCGGCAATTCTTTGCTGCGGCGCAGCCATTGCCTTCCTTGCTGGAGGCCAAACATCCATTCCCGGCTGGGCAGATAAACTAAAGCTGGGTTGGTTTCTTCGTTGCCTCAGTAATCCCGGAAGTTACATCCCCCGCTACTGGAAAGCCAAAGCATTGATCCCATTGCTCATAAAGCACCGCCACAAGCTTCCTCCTCTCTCAATAAAATCAAGCTCCACCAATCAAGATTGACAAAACTACCCCCACCGAACACACCCACATTCAATATGCAGATTTACCTAAACGGCCAATACGTCAGCAAAGAAAATGCCACCATCTCTGTTTTCGACCATGGACTCCTCTATGGGGATGGTATATTTGAAGGCATTCGCCTCTACGATAATTGCGTGTTTAAGCTGGATGAGCACCTTGAACGCCTTGAGCTCTCAGCCAAAGCCATCATGCTGGATATCCCCATATCCAGAGCAGATTTAGCCGAAGCGGTATGTGAAACCTGCCGCCGTAATGGACTATCAAACGGGTACATCCGGTTGATCATCACTCGAGGTCCCGGCCATCTTGGCCTCTCCCCCAAAGGCTGCGAAACCCCAAATGTCATCATAATCGCGGCCAACATACAGCTTTACCCCCCCGAACACTACGAAAACGGCCTTAAAATCATTACCGTTCCAACAAGACGAATCAACCCATCAGCATTACCTCCAATGGTAAAATCCCTGAATTACCTCAATAATATCATGGCTAAAATTGAGGCCCAAAATGCAGGATTTTTAGAAGCCATCATGCTCAATGACGAAGGGTACATTGCAGAATGTACGGGAGATAACATCTTTATCGTTTACAAAGGAAGAGTCATTACTACACCTACTAGTGCAGGAGCCTTGAGAGGCATCACCAGGGACGTCGCCATCTCCATCGCCGATGAACTACAGCTTCCTTTGGAAACGCAAAACCTCACTCGCTACGATGTCTGGAATGCAGAAGAATGCTTCCTTACCGGGACGGCGGCAGAGATTATTCCCGTCGTTGAAGTTGACGGACGAAAGGTAGGCTCGGGCAAACCTGGCGACCATACCAAGTCATTCCTAAAAGTCTTTCGGGAAAAAGCCTCCAAAGAAGGGGCCATGATCAAATAAAAAATCATTTTCGGAAAAAATTGGCCACATAGCTGCTGAATGTTATCATAAATTAAATCAAGAGTTATCCCCACTATCCCGAAGAATAACTATGGCCGAGAATATTCAATGTAACTATTGCGAAAACCCCGCTACCGTACATCTGACACAGATCGTTAACAACCAGGTAAAAAAGATAGATCTCTGCGAAGATTGTGCCAAAAACAAAGGACTCTCCTCTCCTCAAGGAATCTCCCTCTCTGATATGTTCTCAGGAGCGTTGGAGGGGCAGGAAACGGGGAAACAAGGACTGGCTTGCCCAGTGTGTGGATTTACACATTCAGACTTTCGTACACAAGGCCGGCTGGGTTGCCCTGCATGCTATAAAAGCTTTCGCCCAATTCTCATGGAAACCCTTGATGCCATGCACCCCGGTACTCATCACGTAGGGAAAAGGCCAAATCACCTCATGGACAGAATGGATACTCGACAAAGAGAGTCCCATATTGAGGAATCCCTCCAGCAAGCCATTGCTGAAGAGAACTATGAAGAAGCCGCAAAACTTCGGGATGAACTGGCGGAATTAAGAGCTAAATCTGAGTTGGCTTCTGCGACTGAACCCCAGCAATGAGTATCAATACCCTTATAAAAAGCGGGAGTGAAAATCTACACGATTCCATCCCCATCGTACTCAGCACTCGCATTCGATTAGCGAGAAACCTCTGTGACTACCCCTTTCCAGGTTGGGCTAAAGTGGCACAAAAGTGTGAAATTTTGTCTCAGGCCAAAGACATCCTCAAAGATGTTCCCAGCCTTAAAACAGCCACATTTTACAATATGGAGGATTTGAGTGACACAGAAAAGCTCATCCTCGTTGAACGCCGACTGATTAGCCGGGAACTGTCAGAATCCAGTCATTCCTCAGGTGTGCTGATCGCAAGGAACCAAGCCAGCTCCATCATGGTCAACGAAGAAGACCACCTTCGTATCCAAATCCTCCGAAATGGATTTGACCTGAGCAAAGCTTGGAAAAACATCAACACACTGGACAGTCGCATCGAATCCAAACTCGACTTTGCATTTTCCGACGAACTGGGTTACCTCACCGCCTGCCCCACGAATATTGGCACTGGCATGAGAGCCTCAGTAATGATGCACCTCCCAGGTCTGTACATTTCCAATCAGGTCGACAAAGTCATCCGGGCCGTCAATCAACTGGGGATGGTGGTCCGGGGGCTGTTCGGCGAAGGTTCAGATGCGATCGGAAGCTTCTTTCAAATTTCCAACCAACAAACTTTGGGAGAATCAGAGACTGAAATCCTCGAACGCCTCTCCAAAGTCCTCGTCGAAATTGTGAAGCATGAGTGTAATGCCCGCATGCTACTGGTTGAAAACGAACGCATTAAACTGATGGACAAAATAGGCAGGGCATACGGAGTCCTCTGTAACAGCCACATGCTTAGCAGTAAAGAATCCATGAGCCTGCTCTCCCTGATACGATTTGCAGTAGACTTGGGTATGTTACCCGATGAAAACAGGACTCTGGTAGATAAACTTTTCATGGAAACTCAGCCTGGACACGTCCAAGTACAGCTCTCCAGTGAGTCTGGCACAGATGAACGGGATTTCTACAGAGCCAGCTTCATTAGAAAAGGATTCTCCACACTTCCTGAATTAAATTTTGACATACTGAAGGAACAAGAATTTACTAAATTATTCCCCCGAGGCTTATGAATAACTTCACTCCCCGAGCACAACAAGTCCTTGCTCTGGCAAGAAAAGAATCCGACCGCTTTAACCATAACTACGTAGGAACTGAGCACCTCTTACTTGGACTCATCCACCTGGGACAAGGCGTTGCGGTAAACGTACTTCAGAAAATGGGTCTGGATCTGGAATCCGTCCGTACCGAAGTCGAAAAGCAAGTCGCCACCAACACTCCGGAAAATAAACCCAGTGGCAACATCCCGTACACACCCCGCGTCAAAAAGGTCCTCGCCCTGGCATCCAAAGAAGCACGGGCATTGAATCACAGCTACGTTGGCACCGAGCATATCCTACTCGGCTTGTTGCGTGAAGGTGAAGGCGTTGCATCCAGAGTACTCATCAACCTCAACATCGACATCGAAAGATGCCGTAGCGAAATACTGTCCGAGTTGGACCCCAACTTTGCCGCCGAAGGAGAAACCGCATCCGTTGGCGGACCAGGCGAAGAGAAAAAGGAAACCAAAACGCCAGCTCTGAAAACCTTTGGGCGGGATCTAACAGAACTGGCCGCCAAAGGAGAAATTGACCCGGTCATCGGCCGTAAAGATGAAATTCGAAGGGTTATACAAATTCTCTGCCGTCGTACAAAAAACAACCCTGTTCTCATTGGAGAAGCCGGGGTAGGAAAAACTGCAATCGTGGAAGGCTTGGCCCAGGAGATTGCAGGAGGGTTGGTTCCAGAAATCCTCCTCGGAAAAAGTGTAATTACACTAGACCTCGCACTGATGGTAGCAGGCACCAAATACAGAGGGCAATTTGAAGAACGCATCAAAGCCGTCATGGACGAAATCCGTCGTGCCAAAAACATCATTCTCTTCATTGATGAGATGCATACAATCGTTGGAGCCGGGGCTGCCGAAGGGGCCATGGACGCCTCCAATATCTTCAAGCCTGCACTAAGCCGTGGTGAAATGCAGTGCATCGGAGCGACAACTCTGGCGGAATATCGTAAATACATTGAAAAGGATACCGCCCTCGACCGTCGCTTCCAGTCTGTCAAAGTAGAAGCGCCCTCTCAAGATGACGCATTCCTCATACTTAAGGGCATTCGCCACAAATACGAAGAGCACCATAAATGCACCTTCACAGACGACGCACTTTGGGCTTCAGTAAAATTATCCGATCGCTACATCTCTGGACGCTTCCTTCCGGATAAGGCCATTGATGTCTTGGATGAAGCAGGTTCAAGAGCTAGAATTGATGCCTTGCAAAGACCCCCTGAAATCGAAAACCTTTCTCAGGAAATCGAAGAAGTCTGTAGCCAAAAGGATGAAGCCATCGGCAAACAAGACTTTGAAAAAGCTGCCCAATTCCGAGATCGGGAAAAACAATTAAGAGCCCAACGCGAAGAAACCATTGAACAATGGAAGAAAACCCGGGATGAGCAGAAAATCGTCGTGACAGAAGACGATCTCCTCCAAGTGGTAGCTGATTGGACCGGAATCCCTCTATCCAGAATGGAGAAGAAAGAGAATGCCAAACTCCTCGAACTGGAAAAGGAACTGCAAAACCAGGTCATCGGCCAAGATCCTGCAACCATTGCAATTGCTAAAGCTTTACAACGCTCACGGGCCAACCTCAAAGACCCAAAACGCCCCATTGGCTCCTTCCTCTTTATGGGACCAACTGGTGTGGGTAAAACACACCTTGCGAAAATCCTGGCTGAACACATGTTTGGAGAGCAGGACGCACTCATCCAGTTGGACATGTCCGAGTACATGGAAAAATTTGCGGTCTCCAGACTGATTGGCTCTCCTCCAGGCTATGTTGGCTACGAAGAAGGTGGCCAGCTCACCGAAGCCATCCGTAGAAAGCCCTATGCAGTGATTCTTTTTGATGAGATTGAAAAGGCTCACCCTGACGTAGTGCAGATATTACTCCAGGTCCTGGAAGATGGTCGCCTCACCGATGGATTAGGTAGGAAGGTCGATTTCCGAAACACGATCCTCATCATGACTTCGAATGTGGGAGCCAACCTCCTTCAAAAGAATACATCGATGGGCTTCGAAGCTGGAATGGACCCCACCAAAGACTTCGAAAACACCAAAAGCAAAATTGTTGAAGAAGCCAAAAAGTTCTTCAAACCTGAGTTCCTCAACCGTTTGAGCGAAACCACGATCTTCCAGCCTCTGAGCAAAGAACACATGAAGAAAATTGTGGATCTGGAGATCAAAAAAGTCGCCAAAAGACTCGAAGAGCAGGATCGAAAAATCGATGTCAGCGATGAAGCGAAGGAATTCCTCATCAAGAACGGATGGGACGAGAAAAATGGAGCACGCCCCCTGCGTCGTGCCATTGAAAAGCACTTGGAGAATAGCCTTGCGGAAGCAATCCTCTCTGGAGAAGTGAATGAAGAAGAACCCATCCGAGTCATCGTTGAAAAAGGCGATGGTGAAGACGAAGAAAAATTGGCTTTTGAACAAAGCCAGGAAATCTCAGAAGAAGTATCCTGAGATCCTTTTCTCTGAATTTCCCCCTTATTGCTTCAACTTATCGCATTGAAATACCTGTGAAGGCACAGGCATGTTCCAAGCAATTTTTTACAATACCTAACCTATTCTATGGAAAAAACCCTAGTTATTCTCAAACCCGACTGCATGGAAAACCGTACAGTTGGCAAAGTGATTTCACGCTTCGAAAAGGCGGGATTTAATATAGCGTCCTGCAAGCTCGAACAGCTCCAGAAAGCTCAACTGGAAGAACATTATGCTCATATTCGCAAACTGGAGCATGTTTTCCCCATGTTGGTTGAATTCATGAGTAGCAGACCAGTATTAGTGATGATACTCGAAGGCGAAAACGTCATTGCCAAAGTGAGAGAACTTCTTGGCCCCACAGACCCTGCAGAAGCCCCCGAAGGCACAATACGGGGAGACTTGGGCAAGGATAAGACCAATAACGTGGTCCATGCATCGGATAGCCCCGAAACCGCTCAGATTGAAATTGAGCGGTTCTTTGGTTAAGCCCAAAAAAGGCGTGCAACCTAATGAAAAGTTGCACGCCGTGATTTGT
>CAYSOI010000181.1:0-8131 GCA_964432425.1 uncultured Opitutales bacterium
TTCAAAGTACTGATTGTCGGTTTCTTTGCCTTCGGGGTGGTCGATGAGTTCTATGGTTGAAAAGTCTTTATAATCTTCATCAGCGACAAGGAAGGTGCCGACGAGGTGATTCCCGAGGGAGGTTTCCGCAATGGTATCATTGGTCAGGGTGATTGCTGTCGGAGCATCCGGCGCATCCGTGGCGGTGATGTTCAGAGTTTGAACAGTGGATTGGCCGTCGAGGTCTGTGCCTTTCACACGGATGTTGTAAATCGCTTTCTGTTCAAAATTCAGTGGAGTGAAGATTTGGAGTTGGTCCCCTTCGATAGTGAATAGAGCATTGTCTTCGTCTCCTGTTCCTTCCACGAGCTCAAAGGCTGCGGTGTGTGGTGCGTGACTGGTTCTTCGGGGGGTTCGGGCTAAGGTTGGCCATGCGGTATGTGCAGGACCGGAAGAGGCCTGAATGGCATAGAAGGTTCCGTTCAGGGTTCCAAAATAAAGAATTCCTCCAGGTGTGATGACGGGAGAGCTTCGGACTTTTCCATTTGTCTCGAATTCCCATTTCTTTTCTCCGGTGAGGGCGTCAAGGGCATAGAGGGCATTATGTTCAGTTCCGATATAGATGGTTCCATCGGCACCAATTGTAGGAGTCGAGTAGACTTGGTTTCCTGTATTGAACTTCCATTGGAATTCACCGGTTTGTCCGTTCAGGGCATATAAGTGTTGGTCCTGAGAGCCTACGTACACCGTGCCGTGATCTCCAATCGTAGGGTTCGAGATCACGGAGCCGCCGGTTTGGTACTCCCATTTTAAACTGCCTGTAGTTGAGTCCAATGCATAAAGCTTCTTATCGTGGGAACCGATGTAGATGGTGCCATCATCTCCAATTGAAGGAGCGGAGCTACCATTTTGTCCCATTTGGAATTCCCATTGGATCTCTCCGGTTTTTCCATTCAGGGCATAGAAGGTGGCATCATTTCCACCAACATAAACAACTCCTTCTGCACTGATTGCAGGGGCGGTGCTTGCTTTATTGAAATCCCATAGGGTTTCGCCGTTTGTACTATCCAATGCATGGAGGCTTTGCTGATTGGGTAGGTTCACATAGATGGTGCCATCGGCTCCAATTGCTGGAGGGGAGAGGGTTTCTGCCGCAAGTTCAATTTGCCAGATTTCTTGTCCGCTTTTTCCGTCCAATGCATACAGATGTTTGTCATCGGACCCGATGAAAATATTTCCATTGAGTCCAACAGATGGGGATGAATTGATGGTCCATTCGGTTTGAAATTGCCATTTAATACCTCCAGTCAGGCCATCGAGGGCATAGACTTTGGTATCATTGGAACCGAAGTACACTGTGCCGTCGGCAGTGATTGCGGGGGAGGAGTTGATTGGTCCCCCTGTTGAGAATGACCAGATCTCTGTTCCGATGATTGATGTGTCGATGTTTGAAATTAGGTTGGGTTGGGCGGTGTCGGGGTCATCGAGAGAGAGAGTACCGACGATGGTGCCAGTGGGTTCATTTTCCGGGACGATGCGGCGATCCAACTGGATATCCGTGGGTATGTCATTGATGTCGGTTAAAGCAATGGTGAGTATTTGTTCGAAGGAACTCTTTCCACTATCGGTGGTTTTGACGCGGATCGAAGCGATGGGGGTTTCTTCATAATCCAGCGGCAGTTGGGTAAAGAGTTCATTGCCCTTGATGAAGAAGTGGGCGTTGTGTGTATCGCCGGTGCCTGCCACTAGCTGGTAGGTATGCGTTGTTGTCGTCGTCTCAAAGGAAATGGGCTCCGTCGCTGAGTTAATTGCTGCAATTTCCACCTGGGTGAGTTGCTCATTGTAGATGCGGAACTCATCCAATAATCCCGTGAAATGGTCTGAGGTGGAAAAGATGGAGTTAAAAGAACTGGAGCTGCTATTGGCTCCGATGGCAATGGGTTCGGTGTTCCCTTGATTGCCTGCTGAGAGACCAATTCCGTAGATATCTTCGGGGGCGGAGGCGACTTCTGAACCGTTGAGGTAGATGGCAAATCCCTGTTTTCCGAAGGAAATGGCGGCATGGTTCCATTGATTGGCCGTGGATTGATTTCCACCTTCCGCATGCGGGAAAAATTCGCCATAAGCGGTTTGGTGTCGGACTTTTGGACGAAGAGAATCATCCAGGCTTAGGTAGATATGCCCTCCTCGGCTTTCGCCTAAGGAATCCTTGGAGAAGAGAGTTTGGGCAGACTGGCCTGCGGGTTTGAACCAAAGGGCAATAGTTCCTTCCTCCAGCATGTATTCTTCAATATGAGGAACTTCGACGACTCTTTGTGATTGTAGATTGAGGGCATATCCGAATTTACCGTCGGCCCAAAGGGATTGATGCCAATCAATGTTAATAAACTCTCCGGGAGTGTAGAGTTTGCCATGGTTCTCGAACCGGGATTTGTCACGGATCAGATTGCCGCCGTTCTCCTCAAAATCAAAATAGGCGACCAGGTTTTCTTGTGGGGTACCATCATCTGGATCGATCGTGGTTAATGTTCCAACCAGCTCTCGGGTGATTGTGTTTTCTGGTAATGAAGGGTTATTCAGAATAACCTTGGTGGGTGCATCGTTTGCATCTTCAATCTGAATGGAGATGGGGCCGGTATAACTTAAGCCATTTTTATCAGTGCCTTTGATGTAGAGGGTGTAAGAGGACTTTTCTTCAAAGTTGAGAACTGTGTTGGTAAAGAGTTTGCCTTTGGACAGCAGGAAGGCCTCGTTGTCAGCCACTTCTCCTGGAGGAGGGGCTGTGAACTCAATGGAATGGCCGTCATTGACATCTTCGTCAATCATGCTGAGTTCGGTAATGAATGTACGAGGCGCTGCATGCTCGGAAATATTGATCTGATCCGGTTGTACACCTGTCGGAGCGTCGGGAGTATCGGTGAGTTGGAGGGTAATGGCTTTTTGAAAGGAAACACCGGACGGGTCTGTGACTTGCAATAGGATGCTGTGGGTGGGCTGGACTTCAAAGTTCAGGTCGGTTTTAGAAATGAGCTGATTGCCATTGAGCTCGAAATTTCCGTTGTCGATGGCTCCTTTGCCATCAATGAGTTCATAAGAATGTTTGTACTCTGCGATATAGCCCAGGGTGGCATCTGCGGGAAGATCATTCCAGAAGCCGTTGATACCTTGGGTATCTCCTGAATTGTCTGCCCATGTGGTGAGGTAGTGTTCACCCGTGCCGGCGTTGTTGGGTTCGCCATCAGACCATGGGGCATAGAGCCAGGGTTCCCCTGTGATCCAGGTCCATTTGCCTTCTTTATCTTTATCGGTTCCGCCCAGCCAGTATTTGGCCAAGGTGACGTCTGGGAGCTCCAGAACTTTCGCCCATTCGGTACTGGTAGTGACGGTTGCCAGGTGCCCACCTTTATCTTCCGCATCTTGTTTGGCTTGAGGCCATGTGTAAGCCCCTTTGACCAATTCATAGACGCCGAGGCCGTGAATGGGGTCTGGATCGATTGTCGAGATATGGGTGAGAATGGAGCCAATTTCCTGGTTTTCAGGGAAGAAGACGGTATCGAGAACGATATCTGAAGGAGCTTCATTGGCGTTGGTGACGTGTATGGTCAGGTTTTGGGTGACTTTGCCACCGAGGGAATCGGTTCCTTCCACGATAATATCCAGTTCATTTTTTCCTTCGTAGTCAAAGGAGGCGGCGGTCAGTAATGAATTGCGTTTGACCACAAACAGGCTGGCGTCCTGACCTCCAACGATTGCAAAATTGGAAGGCAAGGCTTTGGGGGCACGTACCAGGATATTTCTAAAGGCGACCTGGCCAAAGGTGCCTTGCAGCACAAGGGGGCCGACCGCGTTCTCTTCCGAGCCTTGGTCCGTGGGGCCGGTCAATTCTACATTTTCGTGGATCAATTGGCCATTGAGGAGGACTTGATCGAATCTGGCATTTTCCGTTTTTTGCCCGTCCACAAATTTTGGAGCAGTGAAATGAATCTCGAGTTGTTGCCATTCCCCGTAGGCTTTGGAGGCATTGAGGAGGGGAGGTGCGACTCCAAAGACGGCTCCATTGGATTGGTCGGTCACCGGGTCTTCACCGAAACTATCGAAGATCTGAATTTCGTAGGAACCTTGTACATAAACACCAGAATTCGCACCTTCAGCGGCAAGGAAGTCCAGTTGGATAATGGCGTCTCCAAAATGTTGAATGGACTGGAGGTTTTCTCCCTTGCTGATGTTGATGATGTCCGATCCGGCAATGGTACTCAGTAATTCCGTAGGCTTATTGGGATTGATGTCGGTAGTCGCCAGTGTCCAGCTGCCATCACTGACAGGAACCCAATCTTCTTCAAAATTATCAGACAAAACGGTAGTAAATTGATTGGCATCCACGTCATCGGTGTAAAGGAGGCCGACTTGAGTTTTGGGCCGCATGTTTTCCTCAATGTGCTGATTAGTTAGGAAAATGGAGGTGGGGGCATCATTTTCATCGGTTACGGTCAGGTCGAGGCTCTGCATGTGAGTCAATCCCTCTTGGTCGGTGACCATGAGATGGATAGTGTACTCTTGCTGGGTTTCAAAATCAAAGAGGCTCTCGTCGGCAGTGGCGAGGGAGGTGCCACTGCGTTTGGCGATGATTTGAAACAGCGAGTTATCATTCCGCACCCCATCCGTTAAATCCGGGGTTGCGAAAGCAAATGTATGGAAATCACCCTCATCCGCATCGGTGGCACTGAGGGTACCGATCAAGGATCTGCCTGGAGAGTGTTCCGGTATGAGGTGATTGCTTAGTACAATCGCAGTGGGAGCATCCGGTGAGTTGGTACTCTGAATGGTGAAGGTTGTCTCAGTGAAGAGCCCTCCAAGGTCCGTAGCTCTTACGCGGATCTGATAAGTGGGCTGCGTCTCAAAATCAAGAGGTTCGAGGAGCTGAAGCTCTTTGCCTTGTATTGTAAATCTGCCATTGTCAGTGCTGCCAATACCATCGACGAGTTCGTAGGAGGGTTGGACAATTTTGAGGGAAACGGGAGTACTGCGGTTTTGGGTCGTGCCATCACCCAGTTCTCCGGCAGAGTTTTTGCCCATTCCCCAGAGAGAGAAGTCCTCCTTGATAAATAAACTGTGGTTGACTCCTGCAGTGGCGTAGATGACCCCGGAATCTACTGATTTGGCAGGTACATTGCGGTTTACATTGTCACCCACACCAAGTTGTCCGTTGCTATTGCTACCCATTCCCCACAAAGAGCCATCGTCTTTAATGAACAGCGAATGACTCGCCCGGGCCTCCACAAAGACCACTCCGGAATCCACGATCCGAACAGGGCTGCTTTGATTTTGTCCGGTTCCGTCACCCAGTTGTCCCGCGCTATTTTGGCCCATGGCCCATAAGGAACCATCTTCTTTTACAAACAGGCTGTGGCTCCCCCCTGCAGCAATTAGCATTACTCCTGAATCAACGACCTTCTTGGGTGTCGAGGAATCCCTGGTTGTACCGTCTCCATTTCCACCATAGCGGTTGCTTCCGAAGGTCCAAAGGGAGCCATCCTCCTTGATGAACAAGGAATGGCTGCCTTTCGCGGCAACATCCACTACCCCGGATTCTGCGGCCAGAACAGGGGAATTACGGTTTTGTTTGGTGCCATCTCCCAACTCCCCCCCGCTATTACTGCCAAAGGTTAACAGGGACCCATCTTCCATCAGGACCAGGCTGTGTCTACCCCCTGCCCAGACGCCATAGGCTCCTTCCTCAATGACCTTCTTGGGTACATTGCTGTTATTGTTTGTTCCGTCTCCCAACTCCCCCATGGTATTACTGCCAAAAGACCAGACCGATCCATCGATTTTGACACAAAGGGAGTGGGCAATTCCAGCTGCAATATCGACGACACCCGTGTCAAATACCTGAACAGGTTCACTGCGGTTTTCATTGGTACCATCCCCCAGTTGTCCAAAATCATTGGTGCCCATGGCCCACATGGAGCCATCACTGAGTAGGAAAAGGCTGTGGGTTCCTGCGGTGGCTTTGACAATATCGGCAACGTCTTCATCAATGATTTGCAACAGTCCGACTGGAGTGCCGGTAGGTTGGTTTTCTTCAACGGTATGGTTGTCCAGAGTAATGCCGGTAGGAGCATCATTTTCATTCTTCACGAAGATGGTGAGGGGGAATTCCGCGGTGGCTTTTTGGGAATCGGTCACGGAGATGATGACTTCGAGAGTAGGCTGGGTCTCAAAATCTGCTGGTGCATTGGTAATCAAGGTTGTGCCCTTGGCGATGAGCAGATCCTTATGCAGGCCACCGACGACGAGGAAGGAGTGGCGTTCATTGGGGTCCTGGTCCTCTGCGGAGAGGGTTCCCACAATGGTGCCGCGTGGCTGGTTTTCAGAAAGAATCAGATTGTCTATCGAGATGCTGGTCGGCAGGTCATTGGCATCAGTGATGGTGATGACCAGTTCCTGTGTGACGCTCAAGCCATCCCGGTCCGTCGCTTCCAGCAGCAAGTGATACTCGTTTTTGGTTTCAAAATCAAAGTGAGCTTCCGGTGCAGTCATCAAAATGGAGCCCGATCGATTGGACTTGATCTGGAAGTAATCATTGTCGGTCTCGCCAACTCCCACTTGATCCACAAAAGCAAAGGCGTGGAAATCTCCCGCATCCTCATCGATCGCGGAAAGAACTCCTACAGTGGAATTCGGGGCAATGTCCTCCGGGATCGCGTCATTATCCAGCACAATCCCTTCTGGAGCATCCGGAGCATTGGTCGCTTTAAAAAGGAAAACCTTCTCCGTGGAAAGACCACCCGCATCGGTTCCCCGAACCCGAACACTGTACTCCGACTTCGCCTCAAAATTCAAAGGATGCACCGGGCAAATCATATCCCAATCGATCCGGAAGAGATGGTTGTCGAAATCGCCAATGCCGGAAACAAGCTCGAAAAGAGCGGGACCTGTCGGAACTCCTGACTGACGAGAAGTATGTTTTGAATTTTTCCCTCTCATTGGCCAAGGGGAATTCGCTGGACCTGAGGAACCTTGGATGGCGTAAATTTTACCATCATTTGAACCGATGTATACTATGCCTTCATCACTGATTGTGGGAGATGAATGAATTTGACCACTAAGATTAATTTCCCAATTAAGAGTACCATCCAAGGTATTCAGAGAGTAGAATATTCCAGCGTCTGAAGCGATGTATAGGTTTCCGGCAGAATCTAATGCTGGTGAAGCCAGTACATCAGATTGAGTATCAAACTCCCAGTATTTCTCACCTGTAAAACCGTCAATAGCGTAAACTTTGTTATCAAATGAACCAACAAAAACTGTGTAATCATGCCCAATAACAGGTGAAGAAGTTACCATATCACCTGTTACAAATTCCCAATACTTTTCCCCGGTTTCTCCATTCAGGGCATATACTTTTCCATTGTTTGAGCCAAAATATATTGTGTTATCAGTACCAATTGCTGGAAACGACAACACTAGATCTCCGGTATTGAATTCCCATATTTTTTCCCCGTTCAAAGAGTCTAAGGCATATAATTTTTTGTCTTTTGATCCTACATAAATAGTACCGTTTAAGCCAATACTAGGGCCGCTTACATGACCACCTGATGCAAACTCCCAACGTTTGATGCCAGTATCACCATTTAAGGCATAAAGCTTTCCATCATTTGATCCAACATAAACAATGCCATTTTCATCAATTGCAGGTGACGAATACACTCTATCACCAGTTGTGAATTCCCAAGCTACATCACCATCAATTGTGTTTAGGGCATATACTTTAGAATCCCAAGATCCAACGTAAACTAAACCATTATCTCCAATTGCAGGAGAAGATGAAAAGTTATCTCTTTCCAATTCCCAATGCTTCACTCCTGTAAAGCCTTCGATTGCGAAAAATTTCTTATTAATGGAACCTACGTAAACTGTTCCGTTTGTGTCGATTGAAGGTGCAGGACCTACTTGTCCACCTGCATCAAACTCCCACAACTTTGTTCCAACATCAGAAGGAGCAATATTTGTCGTGGTTGAAATCGGATCAACCTCAACCTCATCCGGATCATCGAGGTAAAGAGGTCCGAATGCCCAGGGGTCTTCAAGAATGGCATCGTCGGTCTGGATTGTGTCATCCAGGAAGACATAGGTGGGCGTGGTATCGAGG
>CAYSOI010000182.1:0-3805 GCA_964432425.1 uncultured Opitutales bacterium
CTCCGGTCATATCGGGGCTGGTCAGTCCCTCCACCTTGATGTTTTCAAGGAATCGAATCAGGTCGTGGGCCTTTTCGCAGGGATGGATTTCCCGGCCATCTCTCTTTAAATAGGACTCCTTGAGCAAATGTTCAATGGTGGCGGCACGGGTTGCCGGAGTTCCCAGACCTTTTTCCTTCATGGCCTCAGCCATGTCTTCGTCTTCAACAAACTTCCCGGCTCCTTCCATGGCGGAAAGCAGGGTAGCTTCCGTGTATCTGGCGGGAGGTTTGGTGACTTCGTTCTGTTGTTCGATGGAGAGGGTCGTTCCGGCAGGAGGTTGACCATCAGCGGGAGTGAGGGGAGTGAGGAGTTCTTTTTGATCCTCACCTTTCCCATAAACTGCCAGCCAGGAAGGTTCCACGAGGACTTTGCCTTCAGTTTTGAAAGTGTGCCCGGCAATGCTCGACAATCGTGTGGTCACATCAAATTGAGCCGGGGGGTAAAATGCCGCGATGAAACGGCTCACAATCATGTTGTAGATTTTCTGCTCCTGTTCGGTGAGCTTTTTCGGCTCAAGCTGGGTCGGAACAATCGCAAAGTGGTCACTGACCTGCTTATTGTTGAAGATACGGCGATTTTTTACGGTGACCCAGTTCTGCTGCAGAACATTGGCGGCAAAGGGTTGGAGAGGCCCCTGAATGGCTTCTAGGGTTTTGATACAGGTATCGGGGTAATCTTCGGGCAGGGCTCGGGATTCCGTACGGGGATAGGTGATCACCTTGTGTTTTTCATATAGAGCCTGGGCGTACTGAAGGGTACGGCTTGCGGAGTAGCCAAAACGATTGTTGGCTTCCCGTTGCAGGCTGGTCAGGTCGTACAGCCTGGGGGCTTGTTGAGGAGTGCGTTTCTTGCTTTCCTCAATTTTGGCTGGAGCTCCTTTTTGAATGGCAGCGGCAATTTTGGCGGCTTCTTCCAGGTCCCACAGACGGTCGATCCGATCATGACGATCATCCGGGTCTTTTTTGAAATTAGGGCGTTGGTACCAGGCTTCATATTGGCCGGAACTGATCTGGATCTCCGCTTTCAGGCGGGCGTAGTTCCGGGGTTGGAAACTGAGGATTTCCTTCTCTCTGTTGACGACAAGGGTAAGGGTCGGGGTCTGCACTCGGCCAACCGTGGTCATTTTTTGCAGACCACCCATCTGAAGGGTGATGGCCCGGGTGCCGTTGATGCCGATCAACCAGTCCGCTTCGGAGCGGCAACGGGCTGCGTTTTGAAGCGGTTTCATGATTTGGCCATCACGAGGGTGGTTGTAGGCATCTCGGATGGCATTGGGAGTCATGGACAGCATCCACATCCGGCGAACAGGTTTTGAGCAGCCTGCCAGTTCGTAGATGTAGGTAAAGATCAGTTCCCCTTCACGACCGGCGTCGCAAGCATTGTAGACTTCGCCTACATCCGGCCGTTTCATCAGAGATTCCAAAAGGGAATACCGGGACTTCGTTTTGGGGATTACCTTCAACTGGAAATCATCCGGCATAATGGGCAAGGTGTTGGGTTTCCAGAACTTCAACTTCCGGTCGATGTCCTCCGGCATGTACAGCTCAACCAGGTGTCCGACCGCCGAGCAGATGATGACGTCATCGCCTTCAAAGTAGTCTTCCTTCCCCTTTCCTTGTTTGGTGATACCCGCAGACTTGCCGCCCAGGGCACGGGAAAGGTCGGTAGCAACACTTGGTTTCTCGGCAATGATTAATTTTTTCATAGGTTTCGCTGTTGGGGAATGGAAGTAGAGGAATATTTTTGGATGTGAGTTGGGAAAAAGAAGGCGTGAGCAGTTTGTGGGCTTAGTTGGCGATTTCTTCCAGGATGGAATCCAGGTTGGCCAGCAGTTCAGAAATCGTCTCACGGGTTTCATTACCCATGTTGGAAATGCGGAAGGTCTTGCCCTTGAGCTTGCCGTAACCCCCGTCAATCACGCAATTGTGGCGTTCTTTCAGAAGTTTGTTCAACTGCGGGATATCCACCTCCCGAGTGTTTTTCACACAACTCAGGCTGCGGGATGCATACTGTTCTTCCGGCAAGAGCTCAAAACCATTGCGTTTGACCCAGGCACGTACGAGGTCATTCAATTCTGCGTGCCGGGCGTAGCGGTTTTCCAAGCCTTCCGCCTCGAAGATGCCCAATTGGTGACGTAGCCCATAGATGTGAGGAATGACAGGTGTGCTCGGAGTCATCCCTTTTTCATGGTTTTTCAAAAATTCATGAAAATCAAAATAGTAGCCGCGATCTTCCACTTGGGCCGCTCGATCCAAAGCCTTCTGGCTGACAGAAAATAGAGCCATGCCCGGTGGTAACGCCAAGGCTTTCTGGGAGCCGGTCAGCATCACATCAATACCCAGTTCATCCTTGGGAATCGGGACTGCGGAGCAGGAGCTGACCGTGTCAACAATCGAGATCACGTCCGGAAATTCCTTCAAAACGGCCATAATCTCTGGCAAGGGGTTCATCACGCCAGTGGAAGTTTCGTTGTGGACCAGGGTCACGGAGTCGTATTCACCGGAACTGAGTTCCTTACGCAGATCTTCGGGGCCGATATGCTTGCCCCACTCTACTTGCAAGGCTCCCGCTTCTTTACCGCAACGTTTGGCAACATTGTTCCATTTATCGGAAAAGGCCCCACACATACAGGTCAGGACTTTCTTTTGGGTCACGTTGCGAAGGGCACCTTCCATCACACCCCAGGCACTGCTTGTACTGATAAATACGGGATCTTGCGTCCCAAACAACTTCTGCAAGCCCGGCTGCACAGAATTGTACAACTCCACGAAATCCGGACTGCGGTGCCCGATTACAGGCGTTGTCATCGCCGCATAAGTCTCAGCCGATACGTCAATCGGTCCAGGAATGAACAATTTGTAGCTCATAATTTTGTATTAAGATAAAAGGTAGTGTTGATTGACTGGGTAGCCTTGCTGACGGGGTTGGAGACAATCTAGGTAACGGTTTTTCGATGTGATTAATTCTCCTTCATGACGAGAACTTTGGGTTTCCAGTTCGCGACCTCGGATTCCTCAACCTGGGCAAAGGACAGGATGACCAACAAGTCACCGACTTCTCCCAACCTTGCCACGGCACCATTGAGCTCAATCGCTCCGCTGCCTGCGTCCCGTTCGATCGCGTAGGTTTCAAACCGGTCTCCGGTATTCAAATTACCTACCAAAATCTTTTCGTACGGGTAGATACCCACTTCATCCATCAAGGCACGATCCATACCCAGACTCCCCTCGTAGTGAAGATTGGAGTCCGATACCTTGGCCCGGAGAATTTTTGATTTTAATAAAGTTACCAACATTTTTACAGCCCGTCCAAAATATCACCAAAATCCAACTTTCAACCTTTTTTTGAAAACATTTTGGCCGGGTCCCTAGGGACCCATTTTTCCAGAGCCCTCTTTTCGACCTCTAAACTACGAAAGTTCACATCCAAAAGTTCAAAATGTGAATAACTTCTAATAACTTGGGATTCTCATCCTCGGCAGCATGTGCATTCTAAGGGGCAGATTTAACAACACGACTTTGCGAAGAAACCTACCCTAAGGCTACAGAGCCAGTCAGACAACAATACACAACAACAACAACTGATTAAAACATGAGCAGCCGATTCGCTTACACCTCAATCCTAGGCTGCCTCCTCTGTTAAGCACCTCAAAAGCTCAGTAACCCCAAAACCCCATACAAGGTTACCAACCCCAATAACCTTATTTCCCCAAAGTAAAAGCACGTCCTACCCCGGACGTGCTTTACTTTTTATGGGGTTCTTA
>CAYSOI010000182.1:3905-8124 GCA_964432425.1 uncultured Opitutales bacterium
TATGGGGTTCTTACCCAAACAAGATAAAGCGGTAGAAGATCCTACAGGTATAGGTCGTATAAGCCCGATACGTCCTACACGACCTGTGCTCAGGAGTGCCTCAGGCTTTTTTTGCCCAAGTGGAAACCGCGGCTATCACTGAAACCCATGCGGATGACTTTTGTGCCATTTCCATGCGGTTTCGATGATGGGGTGGAGGGTTTTGAATTTAGGTTCCCAGCCTAGCTCTTGTTGTGCTTTGGTGGCATCGGCATAAAGTGCGGGGGGGTCTCCGGCGCGGCGTGGAGCGGATTCCCAGGGGACGGGGCGTTCGAGGACTTCGCTGACAGTGTCGATGACCTGACGTACCGATTGCGGAACACCGGTTCCGAGATTGTAGGCGAGGGCCGTGCCGGGTGTTTCCAGTTTTTCCAGAGCCAGAATGTGGGCACGGGAGAGGTCATCGACATGTACATAATCGCGGAGACAGGTGCCGTCTGGAGTGACATAGTCTTCACCAAATACTTTCAAGGCCGGGCGTTGGCCCGTGGCAGCCTGTACTGCCAGAGGAATGAGGTGGGTTTCCGGCGAATGGTCTTCTCCGATGGAACCATCCTCTGCTGCTCCAGATGCATTGAAATACCGGAAGGCAGCAAAGCTGAGACTCCCAGCTTTTGCCAGATCGTGTAGTGCGTATTCGACAGCCAGCTTGGTATTCCCGTAAGGATTAATCGGCTCTTGAGGTGTGCTCTCATCCATGGGCAGCTTTAACGGATCTCCGTAAGTAGCGCAGGTGGAGGAAAAAATAAACTTGGAAACCCCAGTGGATTGCATCGCATCAAGCAGGTTGAGGGTCGCGATGACATTGTTTTTATAATATACCAGCGGTTTTTCCACAGATTCACCTACGAAGCAGAAGGCCGCGAAATGCATGACCGCTTCCACTTCGTTCTGTCGCAGGATATTTTCCATTTCCTCCACATCGCCGATATCTGCCTGATAGAAGGGGACATCCTGGGAAACGGCTCCCCGATGACCATAGACCAAATTGTCAACAACGACAGGTTCATGCCCTGCAAATTGCAGCTGGCGGACGCAGTGGCTGCCTATGTATCCGGCTCCTCCGGCAACGAGTACTTTCATTTTTTTCTGGTGCTGTGGTTAGGTTGGGGCATTTATGGGTTGTTTTTTATAGAGTATGGTCAGTAGCCGCATTGTTATCACAGGAGTAGGGTTGACAAGCCCCATTGGAGACAGTTTGCCCGAAATGCGGGAAAACTTGCTTGCCGGGCGTGGCCAGGTGGAACGGATTGATATGCGTTACATGGGCAAAGTGTTGGCGGGGGTTTGTCATTATGATCCGTTGAAATATCAGCGTAAGAAAGAAGTCCGGATTGGTACCCGGGCCGGAAGTATTGGTATTTATTGTGCACGGGAAGCCATTGCCGACAGTGGGTTGGACTGGGAAAACGTCCCCAGAAATCGAGTCGGAGTCTATGTTGGAACCACAGAACATGGAAACGTTGAGACCGAAAACGAGATCTATAATATTTCCCAATTCGATTACGATACGAAGTATTGGACGCATCACCACAACCCCCGAACCGTCGCCAACAATCCCGCCGGGGAAATCACCATCAACATGGGCATTACCGGGCCACATCTGGCCATCGGCGCAGCTTGTGCCGCGGGTAATGCCGGGTTGATACAGGGCCTGCAAATGCTGCGGTTGGGCGAAGTGGACCTGGCCATATGTGGAGGTGTGAGTGAAAGTATTCACACCTTTGGCATCTTTGCCGGGTTCAAGAGCCAGGGCGCATTGGCAGAACATGAAGACCCCAACAAAGCCAGCCGACCCTTTGATGTCGATCGTAACGGAATTGTAGTCAGTGAAGGCGGTGCCTTGTACACATTGGAGCGCTTGGAAGATGCCCAAAAGCGGGGAGCCCGTATTCTGGCGGAAATTGTGGGATACAGCATCAACTCGGATGCGACCGACTACGTGCTGCCCAACCCCGAAAGACAGGTCGAGTGCATGAACGCAGCTCTGGCCAAGGCCCAATTTGCCCCCGGAGACATTGACATCGTCAATACCCATGCCACCTCCACTCCCCAGGGCGACATTCAGGAATGCAAAGCCGTGAGGGATATTTTTGGAAATTGCCCAAACACCTACGTCAACAACACCAAAAGCTACATCGGTCACGCCATGGGAGCGGCGGGAGCTTTGGAACTGGCTGGAAACCTGCCTTCCTTTGAGGACGGGCTGGTCCATCCCACAATAAATGTGGATAAGCTTGACCCCCAGTGTGAATTGTCCAACTTGGTGCTGAACAAGCCCGTTGAGCACGGCAAGGTTCGAGCTATTCTCAACAATTCATTCGGGATGCTGGGGATTAATTCTTCCCTCATCGTTCGCAAAATGGATGCCGCTTGATCTTTTGATCCAAAACCTTTTCCTCCCCGTTTTTTATTTTTAAATCCTGTTATGACAAAGGACGACATTAAGAAGATTGTACTCGAAATCATCGAAGAAATTGCACCCGATGAAGACTTGAGTGATGTGAAGCCGGATGTACGGCTTCGTGATCAATTGGACCTCGATTCCATGGACTTTCTGGACATTGTGATGGAGCTTCGCAAGCAGCATGGTATCGAAGTGCCCGAGGAAGAGTATCCTGAGCTGGCCAGCCTGGATAGTTGTGCAAATTATTTGTTGCCCAAGTTTGAGGCAAAGTAAGGGGTGGAAGGCATCTTCACTTCCTTTCAAATTTCCCTTTTCAAAGTACTCCGTGCCATGGTTGAACTTGGCACAGCAGTTTGATTCATGGCGGCGCTGGACGGCAGGCATTTCGAGGTAGTCATCATCGGGGCGGGCATGTCAGGACTGGCCGCGGGGATACGATTGGCGCATTATGGGAAGTCCGTGCTGATTCTGGAGCGGCACAATGTGGTGGGCGGGCTCAATTCCTTCTACAGCTTCGATGGGAGAAAGTTTGATGTCGGGCTTCATGCCGTCACCAACTTTGTGCCGTCAGGAACAAAAGGAGCACCCTTGACCAAGATCTGCCGCCAACTCCGCATCCAATGGGAGGAGTTCGGGCTGGCCCCGCAAAAGGTGGGCTCCCGTGTCGTATTTCCCGACGCGGAGTTGAGATTCAGCAATGAGTTCGAACTGCTGCGTTCGGAAGTCGCCCAGCGGTTTCCCAGGGACTTGGAAGGCTTTGACCGCTTGACCCAGTTTGTTCGCGAATACAACGCCTTTGCTGATGATCTCAAGGTGGAGTCTACCCGAGAAACCCTCCCCAACTTCATTCAGGAGCCACTCTTGCGGGAAATGCTGCTGTGCCCCCTGATGTATTACGGCAGTGCCAGGGTAGGGGACATGGACCTGGATCAGTTTGTCATCCTCTTTCGCTCCCTCTTCCTCGAAGGATTTGGCAGACCCTTCGATGGAGTGCGAAGAATTCTGCGAGTGCTGCAAAAGCGTTACAGATCCCTTGGCGGAGAACGAGTCATGAAATGCGGAGTCAAACGCATCGAGGTTGATTCCGGAAAGGCCAAATCCCTCGAACTGGACAATGGTGAAGTGATCACCGCCGATAAAGTGATATCCAGCATCGGCGCCGTGGAAACCCGCAGGCTTTGCACCGACCAGACAGAAGAAGCCGCGGAAGACGACGTGGGCCGCATTTCCTACGTGGAAGCCATCTCCGTCCTCAACCGACAACCGGCCGAGTTCGGTTGGGACGACACCATTGTCTTCTTCAGCAATCAGGACGAATTTTTCTATGACCGCCCCGAAGGCTTGGTCGACGCAAATGGCGGAATCATCTGCTTCCCCAATAACTACGACTATGAAGACGGGCTGACGCTCGACGAAGGATTCTTCAGAATCACGGCCCTGGCCAATTACGATGCCTGGACCACCATGCCTGAAGAAAAATACCTCGGCCAGAAAGCCGTCTGGTGCGACCGTCTGGTTTCCGGTGCCCTCCAAATCCTCCCCGAAGTCAATCGCCTCGAACTGGACCGTGCCACTCTTGCCACCGACTTTTTCACCCCCCGCACCGTCAAAAAATTCACCGGACATCTGGCCGGAGCCGTCTACGGCTCTCATCGCAAAATCCGAGACGGAAGTACCCACCTCGACAACGTCTTCCTCTGCGGCACCGACCAAGGCTTTCTCGGCATCACCGGAGCCATGCTCAGCGGAATCAGCATGGCCAACCGATATGGC
>CAYSOI010000183.1:0-8089 GCA_964432425.1 uncultured Opitutales bacterium
GGGAGAGACTTCGACATCTCTCCAGAAGTCGCGGGTTTCTACGGTGAGGACGTTGCCTTTGAATTCGGGGTATTTTTTGTTTTCGCCGGTGACGGCGAGTTGGGCTTTGGCGACGGTGAGGTGATGGTCGGCCAGGTCCCAGCCTCCGAAGCCGATGGTGGCGGTGACCCAGGGGGCTTTGGGGGCGTTGAATTCTTTTCGCCAGGACTTGATGAGATTGACGAGGTTTTGTTCATAGCGACTGGCATGGGCCGCGTTGCCATCTTTGTGCCCCTGCCACCAGACAAAACCGGCGATTTCGTAGCCTTGAGCTTTGTATTGAGGGAAGAGTTTATTGAAGTTGTTGAGAACATCGTGAATGGCGGCTGTGTATTCATCGTATTGTTTTCCGGCATACCAGTTGACGGTCTTCTTGGTCTCTCCTTCTACCCAGGAATCGGGAGTATCTTTGTAACCGGCGTAGGTTCGGCCTTCAAACGTGTAGCGTTTACTGCCAGGAGGGAGAATGTCCCAGCCGAGGCTACGGTTTCCGATGGAGGCTTTGATGAGGAGAACGGGCTCGTCGTGGTAGTGCCCCAGGATGTGGCCGAATTGGAGTTCGGGGCCGATGGTATTGCCTTGAATTCCGACCTTGAGCGGCCCTTGTCCAATGGCCGAAATGACGCCTTTGTAGATGACATCATTTCGGACGGTCCAATTGCCATCGCAGTCAATCAAATGTGGGAATTTTTTGTCGTCCTTGACCAAGGTTGTGAGGAGTCCGGGAATGTCGGTTCGCCAGACCCAGCCCAAGCCGTTGGCTTGTTCATTGAGATAGGTAATTTTGAAAGGATAGGATTTGTCCTCTTCGAATTGGAAAGCCGATCTTTTGGGCTCAGCCTCAGAGTCTTTGCGATACACTTCCTTGCCATCAATTTCCATGATGCTGTAGGCGGAGTTGCCATATCCGGAATTGAATTCGTAAAGACCTTGCTTCATTTGCACAGTACCGCGAACTACCGCCGTCCCGCCTTGGGGATAGGGAGTTGGGCGAACGCCTCCAAAGGATTCCAGTTTCTTGGTTTTGATGGGCTCCATTTTGTCGTAATCGGCATTTGGGGAATACTTCCCTGGATAGATCGAGACTGTCGGATCCTTGAACTGGTTTCCCCAACGGGATGATCCGCCCCGAATGTCTCCCATACCGACCATATTGGACTGGCCGGAGAGGATATAGACTTTAACCGGTTTGTCCGTCCTGGGAGGGGTGTCATCCGGATCAGGCAAGACCTTCGGAATGCTCTTGGCAATCAGTGCCGGACTGAAGCCAGTAAGGAGAATGAGGAGAATACAGACGAAGTTTAGTTTTTGCATAATTTGTTCAAAGAACGGATCAATTGGTTGTACTGTTCCATCTCCACACCATATTGTGAGATCCAGGTCAATAAGCTGTAAGTTACTAGACTCACTTCATCCTAATGGCTTTGCGAATGACGGGTTCCAATACATTGGCCTGTCGCATGAATCCAAGGTCGGATGGATGGGAGCCATCGGTAGCACCTTCATTGTCGTCTCCCAGCAGGGGCTCACCTTCTACGTAGTAGAGGTTTTTCACGCCTTCTTTGAGGAGGGTTTCGTACGCTTTTTTGAATGCGATGCGGCTGGTGACATTGCGGTCGTTTTTGGAAGCCAGAATCCAGGAATTGGTGTAGGTGCGGTCTTCCACGAGGACAATCGGTGTATCGGGCCGGGCGGCACGAAGTTGTTTTACCAAAGGTACAGCCCGTTCGGTGACCATTTGTGCCGACATGTTGGGCAGACAATCGAGAACATAAACGGCCGGATCCAGTTGAGCCAAGTATTCGCCGACTTCCTTTTCCATGCGACCATTGCCGGAAAAGCCCAGATTGATCACCGGCATATCCATGCGACGCCCGATGATGGCAGGGTGTGGCATTCCGGGACGTGAGGCACAAGCTCCAT
Source organism: uncultured Opitutales bacterium (assembly GCA_964432425.1). GTDB lineage: Bacteria > Verrucomicrobiota > Verrucomicrobiia > Opitutales > JABJCN01 > JAYPDO01. The sequence goes on from CAYSOI010000183.1 coordinate 1,963, forward strand.
GTGTAATGGAAGTTCCATAGAACAAGATGGGTTTTTGTTTTCGTGGTGCCAGTCCTTCAAACATCGCCTCTTTGGAAACTCCGATTTTGAAGTACTCCAACCCGTTGTAGAGAGGGAAATAGATCATGTATTCTCGAGATCCAGGTCGCAGTCCATCCACCAATCGGGTTTTCACAATCTGTGCACTTGGCCGAGTGACAGAAACCCATCGCCAAGTCCCCTTCTCATCTTTGGCATAAAGATCGGCGCCACTGACACCTGTGGCCGGCATGTGGGACATGGAAAGATTGGGTCTTCTCAACTTGTAATCGACATGGATACTGGTGGCGTCGGTTTGGAATCGAACTGCCATGCCTGCACTGTGCAGACTCAAACTCCAGACCGGCGGACGCACTTTTCCTTTCGCACTGGCGGGCAATCGATCAAAGTAGGTGGCCAATTCTTTTCCTGACCAACCCCGACCTTCAATTCCCCATTCCTGAACATCATGCCATGCCAGGTCATTGTCTTTTTGAGCGGTCAGTGTCGTGAGCAAAAGAAGAGTGAGAAAGGTCGTCGTAAGCAGAGTTTTCATTGGGAATTCCTGAATGTGAATTTGAAAAAGGGCATTGAACGCTGGAATACTGGAGATGCAACTGTGGAGTTTATTTCTCATTGGCAGTTCAGAAGGGATGTGAATACCGCTTGCACTTCCACTTTCCAGCACTACACCTTTCGCCGTTATGGTATTTGCTGATTATCTCGTTCTGTTTTTGTATTTTGTTGGAATGATCGTCCTCGGTTTTTTGGCGATGCGACGAGTGAAGGGGCAGGAAGACTATTTCATGGGGGGCCGGGGATTCGGGAAGTTACTACAGACGTTTGCGGCGTTTGGAGCTGGGACTGGGGCTCATGAACCGGTGACCGTGGGTAGGACCTGCTGGACGAGTGGATTGAGTGGAGTGTGGTCGGCACTGATGTGGTTGTTTGTGACACCGATTTACTGGATCACGGCGGTCTGGTATCGACGCATGCGACACATCACTCTGGGGGACTGGTTTGTGGAACGCTATGAATCGAAGGGCCTCGGGGCGGCCTACTCGGTTTTTGCGGTTGTGTTTTATATGTACTACCTGTCGGCGATGTTTACGGCCATTGCTTCCTTTGCTGCACCGTTGATGGGAGTGGATGAAATTGCCGGAATGGAGCTCAAGTATGTTCTCATTCCCGGCATCGCCATTATCGTGATTGCCTATGGAGTGCTGGGCGGACTGACCGCCGCCTACTGGACAGACCTGGCTCAGGGAGTCTTCATTATTCTGCTTTCGGTTTTGTTGATTCCATTTGGTTTGAAGGCCCTGGTTGCCCAATTTGGTGATCCTGCCACCATGGGGATCATGGATGGATTTAAAATTCTCCATGAACGGGTTTCGGAAGACCACTTTGGTTTGTTCACTGGACCGAGTGCAGGGGAATTCCCGCCGCAATACATCTTCTCCCTCACCCTTCTGGTGCTGATTGGGATTGTGGTGCAACCGCACTTCATTGCGACCGGCGGAGGTTCCGCCAAGAGTGAAGATGAAGCACGGATCGGATTGGTCGTGGGTAATTTCCTCAAACGTCTTTGCACTGTGGGTTGGGCCATTACCGCGTTGATTGCCTTGGCACTGCTGGCTGGAAATGCGGACTTGGCCGCCAGCCCGGACCAGGTCTGGGGAGTAGCAACACGGGAAATTCTCGGGCCTCTCAACCTGGGTCTGGTTGGCCTGATGCTAGCCTGCCTATTGGCCGCCATGATGAGTTCTGCGGACACCTACATGATCGTGACATCCGCTCTCATTACCCGGAATGTTTATGCTCCCTACATCAACCCCAATGCTTCCGATCAAACCTATGTTAGAGTCGCAAGGGCAACGGGCCTCATCATCATCGTTGGAGCCTGCCTCGTTTCCTTGACCATGGGGGATGTCTTCGGTCAGTTCAAACTGGCGGTAGAACTCCCCATTCTCTTCGCCGCCCCCTTCTGGATTGGCATGTACTGGCGGAGGGCCAACCGTTCCGCAGTCTGGATTACGATCGGGTTTTCCCTGGTCTTCTTTTTCGCACTGCCCATGATCTTGTCCAACATCTCTGCCCTCAAGACCAATCCAGGGCTGACACAGAGCACGGACATCGTGACCCGGACCATCACCCGAACCGCAACCGCCGCAGATGTTGCCAAACATGAAGCCTGGGTGGAAGCCACCAAACAGGCCACAGAAAAAGGGGATGAAGCCTTGTTGAAAAAACTGGGAAGCGAACCACCTGTTGCCGAAGTTGGGGAACCCATTCAGGTCGTTCTCAAAACAGGAGGTCGTGGAATTTTCTGGAGCGGTGGAGTGAAGCCTGTGGGGGATGCCAAACTGGAAACAGTGGAAGAAACAACTGAGGAGAATATCACCACATTGGTTCAACGACACACGGGACCCATGGAAGGAAATGGTACATTCAAAGTGGACTTTCTGGTCTACAGTTTGCTGGGAATGGACCTAAGCCGTGCCTCCAAGGCCACCTTGGAAACCCTGCGCCTGCCGACCCGTGTCTTTCTCCCCTTCCTGGTCCTGATTGTTGCCAGTTACTTCACCCAGCGGAACTCCAAGGAAGCTCTGGACCGCTACTACGCGAAGATGAAGACTGAAGTGGATCACGACCACCAGAAAGACGAGGAAAATCTCAAGGAATCCTACGCCAACCCAACTCGTTTTGATGATCGACGTTTGTTCCCCGGTACGGATATCGAAATGATCAAGCCCAAGCCAAAGGATGTCATTGGGTTCCTCATCTCCGTCGGCGTTTGTTTCGTTGTGATCGGCTTCCTACTCTGGCTGGCAGGACTCGGTGCATAGAGAAAATCTGACGACAATTCCGTCTTACTGATCCATTCCAAGATAGAACGGCGGACTTTCTTGCCCGGCCATAATCACTGCTTGCTTTTTCTCCTCCGGTGTCAGCTTTGCGATGATCTTCCGAACCGTCAGGGCAGACAAAATACAGGAAACCAGAATCGCAACAAATCCCAGATAAAGAAACCCTTTGGGGATTTGGCGTTCACCTTTCATTTCTGGTCTCGTTGCCAGATATACCAAGGCAATGGCCAACGCCGGAGCACCGACAACCGTCAACGCCTGGGCAATGGTGATCAAATGCACCGTGCTGGCTCCATCCACCTTGGAGAAAATGGCGATCACCATGCCGACAACCAAGGCAACCGAAGTCAAGTGAACCGGCCAGTGATCAGTCAGCCGTGAACCTTTGCCCAGTCCATCGGAAAGGACTGTGCCGCCCACCATGGAATTGACTAGAAAGGAACTCAAGGCTCCGGCCAGAATGCCCAGGCTGAAGATGATTCGAGCCCATGGTCCGAAGACTGGATCCAATTGCCGGGCCACATCTGCGATGCCTCCGAGTTGAGCCGCTTGGGGAGTCCCATAAAATATCCGCCAGGAGGAGGCCAGGATGACCATGGTGATGCATCCCAGAATGGTAATGCTGATGATGGAATCGGTTCGGCTTCGTTGTACATCCTGAATGCCCCAATTTTTCTCTCTGACCAAGTAGGCCTGATAGAATGCACCGGCGGTCACGTAGGTCGTCCCCATCAAGGCAATCAGTGGAAGAATGTCTGGCTTTGCTGTCGTTTCGGCAACTTCCTTCGGAGAGGTTGTCATCACGGCAATAAAGTTGATCAAAAATGCCAGGACCATCATCCCGACCATCACCTTCATAATGTCCTCCACATGCTCGTAAAGATGCCGCATTTTGTAGAGCATCAGAATCAGCAGAGCATTCACGATTATCAAAATCAGTACGGCGGTATTGAAGTCGAAACTTTCCCCGGTTGAGTAAATCAAAGCCTCCAGTCCTCCGAGCAAAGACAGGTTGTTCGAGGACTGAAAAAACGCGGCGATGATGAACAGTACGACGCCGATAAAGACGGACGCTCCTCTTCCCAGGCGTTGAGCAATCTCTTCGCATGGACTCTTTTCAAACGACACTCCCACTTGAGCTGAAATCGCCACCAGGGTGATCATCAGAACTGTGGCCAAGGCAACGAATGGCAAACCAATCAAACCCAGGTTCGCTCCAACTTTCGAACTGGTAAGAATGGAGCCTGGACCAAGGACAACTGCCGCCACAATGATGGCGGGACCAATAGAACGAAGTAAACGGATCATTGCTCTGCACTTGTGAGGCTCGGGGTACATTATCGCAAGCATGAAAATGGTTTCTGCCGGTCGATTTGAGCCCACATCACAAGCTCATTTTGAGATTCTCAATTGCCAGATATTAGAGAAAAGGCATCCTCTCGACAGTAAATCATGAACATTCCTACCGATGTCCTGCTTGAAGCCGTTGTTGCCGGAATCCTGGCATCGCTGGCCTGTGGTCTGGGAGTGTTGCCTTTGGCAATCAAAGGTCTCGACCCTGCCAAACACACCGGGATCGGCTACGGCTTGGCGGGTGGGCTCATGTTTGCCGCCTCTGTTTACAACTTGATTTTGCCGGGACTGGATCTCGGGGCCGCCGGTTGGGACTTTTCGGATGTACTGCCAATCACTGCTGGCATCTTGTTGGGCTCAATCTTTCTGGCGATCATTGAAAAGCGGCTTCATCAAAAAGATGGCAAACGGGAAACCAAGCGTTCCAAACGATGGGGGGGACGTACCGGTATTCTGGTGTTGCTGGCTATGACAGTGCACAGTATTCCAGAAGGAGTTGCTGTTGGTGTAGGGTATACATCTGACGCGGTCGGAGTGCCTGGTGCCGGACTTGGGCCGACCCTGGCTCTGGCCATTGCCATTCACAACATTCCAGAAGGTTTGGCGGTTGCGATACCACTGCGTAGTGCGGGAGCCAGTATACCGAGATGTTTTGGTGCTGCCGTCTTCACCAGTCTCCCCCAACCCATTGCCTCCATCCCCGCCGTCTTGCTGGCGTGGTTCTTTCAACCGTTGATGCCTCTGCTAATGGGATTTGCAGCCGGAGCCATGATCTTCCTGGTCATTCTCGAACTCATCCCCGAAGCCCTGAACTCCACCACGCCCATCAAGATTGCCTGGTCGTTTGTTCTCGGATTTTGCCTGATGATGTTGATCCAGGTAGTGCTTTAGTTCGGTTGCACTTCCTTGGCCCAGACATCGTGCATGGCCTTCAACCTTTTCACTAACTCTGGCTTCTCCTTGATGTAGTTCTTTTGTTCGGGGTTTTTCTCCGCAATGTTGTGCAGGGAAAGGCTGCGATCCTTATTCCCGATCAGCTTCCAGTCTCCGTCCCGTACAGCCCATTGGTTTCCCCAGGCCCAGTACATGTCCTTGTAGTCAGATTTCGCTGTCTCAGAATGAAGGATCTTCACAAGGCTGTGCCCGTCCATCTTTGGGCCATTGTGCGGAACGTTGCAAAGTTCGAGGATCGTCGGCATCCAATCCATGGCAGTAATGGCCTGATCCCGAACTGCACCCTTGGGCAGTTTGGCTGGATAACTGACGATGGCGGGAACCCGGATGCCGCCTTCCAGGAAATTGCCTTTGCGACCAATCCATTTGCCTGTGTAACCACCACCGCTGGCACCATAAAAATGCCCCTTGGGATAACCACTCTTGTGCTCATCCACCCGTATGCGATATCCAGTTTCCTCCGAATGCCCATTGTCACTCATGAACACGACGATGGTGTTGTCAGTCAGCTTGTGTTCTTCGAGCTTTTTGAGAACCAGGCCAATGTAATAATCTGTGGTTGAAACAATCACTCCATAGGACTTGCGGGCTTCATCCTCCATGTCGGCATACTGGGCCTCAAATTTCTTCAAGGACTGCTCTGGATAATGCGGAATGTTGAAGGGAACATAGAGAAAGAAGGGGCCACACTTGTTCACATCAATAAATTTCAAGGCTCGATTTGTCATCAATTCCGGGAAGTACTCCCCCGGAGCTTTTACCGGAATCGTTTCCTCATACAGATCATGGAAGCCTTTTCCGTGAAGAAAGTAATGGTTGTAATTGTCTATAAAGCCATCGCGAATCCCCAAAAATTCATCAAATCCCTGCTTTTTGGGCCCGTAATCCTTGTGAGCCCCAAGATGCCATTTTCCATAGAGAGCAGTCCGGTATCC
>CAYSOI010000184.1:0-8048 GCA_964432425.1 uncultured Opitutales bacterium
CCCAGTTGACCATTGGAATTGCTTCCTGTGGCCCAGAGGGAACCGTCATCCTTTATAAATAGAGTGTGGGTGCCTGCCGCGATGTCGACAACGTTGGACCCCAATACTTGGACGGGTGTACTACTGTTGTTGGTTGTTCCGTCCCCAAATTGTCCAGTGGAATTGGCCCCCATTGCCCAGAGTGAACCGTCATTCTTTATGAATAGTGTGTGATAAGAACCTCCAATGACTTTCACGACTCCGGAAGAGACAACCTGGACCGGAGTATGCTTATCGACAGCTGTCCCATCTCCCAAACGGCCGGAAGCATTGTAGCCCGTCGCCCAGAGGGAGCCGTCGTCCTTGATGTACAAGGTGTTTTTGTTTCCCACTGTGACCTGGACCACTCCACTGGGTTCAACCTGGATTAAGGTGGGGACTGCATCGGTGGTGCCATTACCAAGTTGGCCAAAATCATTGTTTCCTACTCCCCAAAGAGAGCCGTCTTCTTTTAGTAAAAGAGTGTACTGCGGCCCTCCAGCTATTTGGATGACCCGGGGCTTGCCGAGTATGCTGAATGTTCCAACCGTTGAGCCTGAGGGCAACCCTTCATCAATGGTCAGGCTGTCGACACCGACATCGACCACATCGATGGTCATGGTGGCAGGATCGCTGTAGTCGGTACCGTCATGAACCTCGAACTGGAAGCTGGCATATCCCGCCCCGGTAAATCCGGCTTCGGGCTGGAAGGTGAGTTTGGGGATGTCCGCGAAGGCGACTTCATCATTTGCCGCGATGGCTGCTTCGGCATTGTTTACAGTTCCGTCTCCATCCGCATCGAGCCAAAGTGTTCCGGTAGTTGCTGGTTGCAGGCGAATTTTGTTTAGAGTATCTCCATCGGCATCAATGAAGGGGAACTGGGCTACAGCAAAAGCAAAGATGGTATCCTTGCTCACACTGACCGTTGCATCCTGAGTCGTTGGAGCTTGGTTGACGTTGTTGACGGTGATGGTGAAGGCTTTTTCGATGGGGCTAGCGTTAGTCGGGGTAGCTTTGATGCGGATGGAGTAGCTGACTTTTGTCTCAAAATCGAAGATGGCGTTTGTTTGCAGCTCATTATCAATTATGGTGAAGCTGGAATTGTCTGTATCATTCGTCCCAACCACTAGTTCGTAGGAGATGGGGCCTATCGATTGAGAGGGAGTTAATTGGTCATTAGTGGTATTGTCAGCCAATTCCCCGTGATCGTTTTTTCCATTTCCCCAGAGAGACCCATCGCTTTTCACAAAGATGCTGTGTGAGACACCTGCTCCAATGTCCGTTACCCCAGAGGTAATGATTTGTATTGGAGACAGGGTGTCGTTGGTGGTCCCATCGCCCAGTTCCCCATCATTGTTTTCACCGGTTGCCCAGAGAGATCCATCATTTTTGAGAATCAGTGTGTGTTTTTGTCCTGCGGATACATCAACCACTCCGGTTGAAAGAATTTGTACCAGTGTGTTGATATCCTGGTTCGTGGCATTCCCCAGTTGCCCTTTGTCATTCTTGCCCACAGCCCATAATGAGCCGTCATCTTTGATGATGAATGAAGATTCTATCCCGGCAGTGACTTTGACCACACCGGATGCAAGGATTTGCACGGGGGAATGGGAATCATTCTGGTTCCCATTTCCCAGTTGCCCTTCATTGTTTTTACCCATGGCCCAGAGGGAACCATCATCTTTTACGAAGAGACTGTGGGAATCCCCGGCGGTAACCATGGTTACTCCCGACCCCGGACCCAGAATCTGCACAGGAGATGACCTGTCATCCGTCGTGCCATCCCCCAATTGCCCTTTGTCGTTTTTGCCCATCGCCCAGAGGGAGCCGTCATCTTTGACAAATAAGGTATGCGTTATATTCGTGGATACTCCGATGACACCGGATGCTATGATTTGAACAGGAGTTAGCCTGTCATCCGTCGTACCATCTCCCAATTGTCCTTTATCGTTTTTGCCCATCGCCCACAAAGAACCTCCTTCTTTGATAAACAGTGTATGGGTTTCACTGGAAGTTACCTCGTTGACATCAGTGCTCACGATTTGCTTGGGGATGAATATAGGATCATCAGTGCCATCTCCCAATTGTCCTCTGTTATTATTTCCTACAGCCCAGAGGGACCCATCTTGCATCAGCAGAAGACTGTATTCATTTCCAGCCTCCGCTTTATAAACAAGCGGCCTTCCTGTAATTGACAGTTGGCCCACATTTGTGCCTACAGCCAGATTTTCATCAATGGAAGAGGCGGATATGTGTACTGACCCCACCATAATGTTTAGTATCTGGTCGATGATGAGACCTGTTGAATCTGTTGCCCGAACTTTAATTTGGTACTCTCCTTTTGACGCCGAATCAAATACGGCATTGCTGGAGAGTTGGTTGCCAGACAAAGTAAAGGAGTTGTTATCCGGGTTATTGGCGGCATCTTCCAATGCAAATGTGTGAGAATCTCCTGCATCCAGATCCAGTGCTGATAGAGTGCCGATAAGGGTTCCTGCTGGCTCTCCTTCATTTGCCACTCCGTTGGAGATTAGGATTCCATGTGGAGGGAAATCCACGTCATGGATGGTCAGGTTGATGGACTGGACATTGGTGGTGGATGACTCGTCGGAAGTGGTATAATCAATCGTATCTGTGCCAATGAAACCGGCGTTGGATTGGTAGGTGAGGGAAGCTAGGGTTGCATTGATGTCGGCGAGGTTGCCTTGGATCTCCAGGTTTGCAGTGTTGTTCGCTCCATTTGAAAGGGTAGTACTACCGGTCAGGTTTACAGAAAGTTTACCATTAGTTACACTTAGGTTCACCGTCAGGGTCGGGGAGTCCGGGTCATCTACTTGTAGCGTGCCGAACTGAACTTTCCTCAGTTTGTGATCTGCATAAGATGTAAAATAAAATCCACCGGGAAAGGCTACAAAGTCGGTAGGCTTGTTAGTCGTTGCATTATTGAATGGCCCGTCATTGCTTGTGCCTGCGCCATTTCCTATCAGTGCGGAAACCTGGTTATTGTCGGACAAGTCGATTTTGCGAATATAGTTGTTTTCTTCCCCGATGAAGAGCGTGTTGTCATCATAAACCAGCAAGGCTCTCGGGCTTGTGATCTGGGCGGTGAGTCCGGGGCCATCCTGATTGCCTGCGATCCCACTTCCTGCGACGGTGCTGACGACACCCGTTGGGGTGACTTTTCGGATCAAATGGTTGGAGTAATCTGCAACATAAAGGTTCCCGGTACTGTCAATTGATACCTGAATGGGATTATTAAATTGGGCTAGATTTCCTGTTCCATCCGCTGTGCCGCCGACCCCACTACCTGCAAGATCTGTTACAAAATTAGCGTCTGTTTCCGGTAGGTTGAGATTAATGGCCTTAATTTTGTGTGCATCATGGTCGGCCACGTAGAGGATATTGGATTCATTGTTAATCGCTAAACTAAAGATCCTATTGAAACGGGCGTTCGCACCTGAGCCGACCACATCTCCCAGTTGTCCAGCCGCACCGGCGATCGTCGTTACGACACCAGTTGAGGTCACTTTTCGGATGACGCGTCCGTTGTCTTCCCCTACGTAGAGATTGTCATTAAGATCTATGGCCAGGGCAATGGGGCTATTGAAACTGGCGTTGACACCCGTGCCATCATTGGAATTGGGAGTGCCATCACCGGCAAAAGTGGTGACCTCGTCCGATAGTGTCACCTTGCGGATTCGGTGGTTTCCACTGTCCGCGATATAGATATTCCCAATTGAGTCCCTTGCCATCCGCATAGGGGAAGCAAACTGGGCTCCGGCTCCTGTGCCATCTGAAAAACCGGAAGTGTTCCCACCTGCCAGTGTCGTCACTTCCCCGGCATTTATATCAACGATCGGGATGATCGATAATTCATTGCCTGATAAGGGTGGGACTCCCGTAATAGTGGGTGAGATAGCTTTTAAGTTTGCTGTGGTTAGGGCAAGACAACCACAGGTAAGCAAGCGTAGCTTTTGGTTCATAGGCTTATAGGCTTTCTAAGGGGTAGGAAAGGTGACTCATGCAAGGGATCAGTTTGCACAAATGAGAAGTGAGCTAAGAAAATTCCCCTTTTATTAATTAATACAGAATTCTGCTTTTGCAAGTCATGATGTTATTTAGTTTAATTTCTGAAGAAACTCATGGCTTGGAATAGTCTTCAGTTCCGGGTGAACCTCATTTGACAACCTTTCAGTCCCTTCACAGAATCTTCCTTCTCTCAATATGTCTGACAAAGATCTGCCGCCCTGTTGCCACAATCCGGAACCCCAAACCGTAAAGGTTCCTGCTTCTCCAGAGGTCAAGGGTTGTTGCTCCAAGAAAAAGCGGGATTGGTTGCTGTGGAGCATGGGATTGATTCTTTTGGCGGCTTTGTTTTTGCACTACTGGCTGCCGGATGTACTGGAGCAGTCCGGGCGGTTGGAGCAATTTGTGGAAAGTGCGGTCCATCTGCTACACAAAATGTGGTTGGGGTTGCTGTTGGGGATTTTGTTTGTGGGCATTCTGGCGGGTGTGCCGAAATCCTTGCTGTATTCGTTGCTGGGAAAAGGGGGGACATGGGGCGGAATTCTGCGGGCAACGGCGGGTGGAGTTCTGCTCGATCTTTGTTCCCATGGTGTACTACTGGTAGGAATGCAGCTCTATCGCAAGGGGGCCAGTTTGGGGCAGGTCATGGCATTCCTGATCGCCAGTCCCTGGAATTCCCTCTCCATGACGGTGATTCTTTGGAGCCTGGTCGGGTTGAAGTGGACTTTGGCAGTGTTGATTTTGTCCTTTGTGGTGGCGATCATTTCCGGCGTGATCTTCGATAAACTGGTTGCCGGAAAAGTCCTGGCGGCCAATCCGAATTCCGAGCACCTGGTCTCCAATGGTGCCAGGCAGGAGGTGAGGGATTGGTTGAGGGGAATCCGGTGGTCTCCTTTCTCTTTGGTGAGAACCATGATTCTCGGTCTCTCCGAAGCCAGAATGCTCCTGCGCTGGATCTTCCTGGGGGTCGTCCTTACTGCCTTGATTCGCACCTTTGTCAGTGCAGAGCTTTTTCAACAGTATTTTGGGCCCACTCTGCTAGGTCTCGGCGCTACTTTGCTGGCGGCTACTGTCATCGAGGTCTGCAGCGAAGGCTCCATCCCCATTGCTTCCGACTTTATCCTCCGAGCCGGTGCCCCCGGCAATACCTTTGCTTTCCTCATGACTGGAGTCGCCACGGATTACACCGAAATTCTGGCCCTGCGTGAAACCACAAAATCCTGGAAGATCGCCCTGTTTTTACCCTTGGTTACCGTGCCGCAAGTCGTGTTGATTGCAGTGTTGATGAATCACTTGTATGGTGCTGGATAAAGCATGTGATAGCAATGATAGCATCAGTCTTTGGGGTGTCTGGTTTTTGAATGCCATTTTCTAATGCTTATTCGGAACGGCTTTTGCAGGTTTCTCTGTCAGAAAGTCAGTTCCAGGTTGCCATGATCAAAACTTTGGGCGTATTGTTGCTTTTCAAGTGTTTGTTCGTTTTGTGAATTTAATGAATGGAGTCATGATGGTTTTTAATGGAAAGAAATTTTGGTGTTTGTGTGTGGGGATCTTAATTTTAGGCTTTGGGCAGGCATACGGGGATTCATATCTCTACAGTTCGGATATGCCACGCCAGCAGTATGAATCTGTTGTCGATTTGGGGCTTATCGAAAAATATTCCATTTCTGAGGAAGAGCTGGAGTTGCTTAAGGAAGTGGACCGGTTTCTTCCTATGTTTTGGATGGGAATCACTCAGGATTCCGCAAAACTTTTGTCCGATCCGGCGATTTCAGGTCTTCTTTCTTTAAATCAGGAAGAGTTAAGCACCCATCCCAGTGAGCATCAGGAGGCGGTTCGTCTCTTGTGGAGTAAGCATCGAATGTATGGTCTTTGGCGTGTGTTGAAGTCCTCGGATTATGTTGAGTACCAAAAGTTTGTGTTGGACCTACCCGGTAAGCAGAAAATCTTTCAATCCGCCTTGCGAATCCAGGGGTATTATCGGCCCATCGAGATTTCGGCTTTCATTTTTTGGTTGGGAATCAATGAAGATGCGGATTCTTCTAAGGTGGATGCCTTCCGGGAGTCGATTCGAGGATACTTGTTTGAAGGGAAGGGGGATCACCGCAAATCTTTTGATTTCAGCTATCTCTATTATGGTCTGTATCTGTTTGATGAGGAGCGGGATGCTTCCTTTATTCGCCAAAATGAGAAGTTTCTGGATGCCTCAATCAAGGAATTGTTTTTGGATTCGGACTTAAGTGCAGAAATGGTATTGGGGCATTCCAGGGAGATGCTTTATTCTCCTCCTTATGCCAGACATGTTGTGGAGCATGTGATGGAGCGGCATCGGGCAAGTGATGTATCGGTTAACGGGAATGGAGAGCCGGTGATCGTGATTCGTCATTTTGTGTTGTATATCTACAGTTTGTTGATGTTGGCTCTTGTGATCATTGCCTGGTACTTTGCTTATAAGTCCAAGCGGGGTAAAGAGGAGTAAGTGTTGGTAATGCTTTTGCTTGGAAATATATAGAAATACACCAGCAAGGTAGGTCGTGGTTTGTTTTTGCTGTGTCTAGCAATGTCAGTGGGGTAAAGCTGAGACGCGGAGTCGTGACGGGGTAGGCCTGGAGTTGGGATCCATCTTTCATTCGTGCACAGAAGTGTTTGTGCAAATCAGTCTTCTTTAGCGATTCCCAAGATTGATTATTCCTAAACTTTTATGTTGAACCCGTACTGTCGGGGTTTACATTCAGCTCTTTGCTCTGGGCATTGTGCTCTTCGTTGGTACTTGTCTATGTTTTTGTTTTGGTTCCTTGTAGATATAGCTCTATTCCCATTTTCTCTCTGTTGTTATGGAGAGGTCTGGTTGGCTTGTGGCTGATCGGGAGCGTGGCTGCATACGGTGTTGTTCGCCCAGATGACATCCGGGTCTATTATACTTTCAACGAAACAGCAGGCACGACGGCGGCCGACTCCTCCGGGAATGCACACGATGGCACCCTCACCAATATGGACGACTCGGCCTGGGTGGACGGGAAGTTTGTCGGGGCAATCTCCTTTGACGGGAGCAACGATTTCCTCGACATCCCTCCTGCGGCTTTTCCTGATGCTGCGGCAACCGAATTTTCCATCGCCTTCTGGGCAAACGGCGGGTCAAGCCTCCCGAAAACCAACTCCGTTTTCTACACGGGCGGGCGTGTCCAATCCCACATGCCCTGGACGGACAACCGGGTCTACTGGGATGTCGGGCCGGCCGGGAATGATTACGATCGCATTAATCCCACTGTCGCCGCTACAGACTATAAAGGGAGGTGGAAGCACTGGATTTTCACCAAGGATCGGTCGGCGGGATCGATGAAGGTTTTCATGGATGGGGCAGTCATCTCCACTGGGACAAACAGAACCAAGGCTTGGGCGGATCCCACATTCTTCAAGCTGGGCTCCAACCCTGGGGGAACGCAGAATTGGCATGGTCTGATCGATGAGTTCCGGGTTTACGAAGTGGCTCTTTCCAACAACGAGGCGGCCAACCTTTTCAACAATGGGGCAGGGGACATCAACCGCCCTATTATTACGGTAACCGGGGAAACCGCCGTCCGGGTACCGCTTGATGGGGATTACACCGATGCCGGGGCGACGGCCACAGATGTTGAAGATGGGGACATCACGGAAATCAATGTTACCCTTCGATACTCCGGCGGTGTTACCAGGGTGGAGGACCTTGCGGCCTGGTGGCGTTTGGATGAAGATGGCGACGACTTTAGTGGCAACGGGAACCATGGTGCCATCATCGGGCCAGCCGGGGATGATGTGGACAAGCCGACGTTTGCTGACGGGAAGTTCGGGAAGGCAATGGTGATGCCGCACACTGGCGGGCGTTTGAAAGTGGAATCGTTCAGCGGGGTGGCCAATTCACCGACCCTGTCCATCTCCGCTTGGGTCCATATCACGGACCTGGGAACCGACAGCCAGGGGGACGGGGCGATCCTGGGGATGCAAAACAGTGAAATGCTCTTTTGGGT
>CAYSOI010000185.1:0-8017 GCA_964432425.1 uncultured Opitutales bacterium
AGAGATTCTATAAGTCACCCATAGGGTAATCTGTAAAACTCTCAACGAACGCTTATCACAGAAACACAGCATTAAACCCATAACAGAAGGAAAGACAGTACGAGTATCATTACCAGGAACATTGCAGAATTCAAAGCGCATTCATACTAACCTGAGTTCCCGGATTTACATGACGATCAGTCATAAGTGAATCAAGAGGAGCATAAGAATGAACACATTCTTAATACCCAATCCATAGGAAACACATTCTGGGTAACAGGTGAAGGCAGGTGTGACGTGAAGGACACGCATTTAGATACTGATTAGTGCTGCTATCCGAAGGGAATACAAACTTTCATTTTAACAGAAATACGAACCTGAACAAAAGGAGACACGAGTCTAGGAAGAATTCTGATGTAAATAACACATAACCCTGACTGAACCGCAGTAGTACGCATCAGTTGTCTGTGATCCGCAAAATCTCAGTAAATCACAACTTTGTAACTGTCGTTCGGAAACCGAACAGGGACCTCTGTAACAGAGGGATGCGACTCAAGGGCGCAGGGATGTAACCAACTCCCACCAAGCTTTTACAGCACGCTGTACTTGAGAATCTCAAAACATCAACACCACATCAGTGCTGCAAATGTATATACATAAATAGATCTGCCATAGTTCAATAAACTTCATCTCTTTTCACACTAAACAATCATTCCCTACCAACGACTAGTTCTCCCATTACGAATGCCTGTAAACTCAACTGTCTATACAGCAATAGATTTAGCAAAACAAAACCAACCAAACCTCATCCCACCGAAATCATGATAGGAATCATTTCCATACTCGACGGAAGCCAGGAAGGCTTATCACCGATGCAAAGCACCCTTTTGCCAGACAACCTTGAGGAAGCCTCTCAATGGCAATTCCAGACTGTCCCTACTGCTGCATTTCCTGCCAATAATGCCAAAGGAGGAGCCGTGATAAATGAGGATGTCAGGCAGAAGGTTTATACTATCTGTGGGCATTTGAAGGACGGTGTTGAATTCCTGGATGCACAGGAGAGAGCCCTTCATGAGATCATTCATGTTGTTCAAAATATCGGGCAACTGGTAGCAAAACGGGATGCCAGTCATTTTCCAAGGAAACCTGAGACGCACTTGGAAGCAGAGTTTCACCTCTTGCTTCAGCAGATGGGTTCTCTTCGGCAGCAAAACCATTTTGGTAAACCACTCTTTGGTAACTCCGGTACGCCCTCACTTCGAATTTATACATCTTTTTGTGACGTACAACGCTTCGAGGAAGTTCCCATCGCTGATATGGAAGCCCTTCATCTGCGAATGCTCTACTGGGGTAGAGTCGCCGGTGATGGAACCAAAGCCATCATTAGCCGGGATACAGTAGAATTTGCACTGAAGCATCTTCTGGAAGTCACCCTTGATTGCCAGAAGCACAGAGACCGACTCAAGCATGTACATCAGGAGTTAGCAAGTTGCCTCCAGCCTCAGCCAGCAGCCAGCTCAATAGATCAAGCCATTGCAGAAAGTGAAACTCCTGCCGCTGAGTCGGGTTCTGTAAAACTCCAGAACAAGTCACCAGGCATACTCCAAACCCTCAAATCCAAGTTTCTTTCCCTTAAAGGCAATCGCCACCAATAGGCCCTAATCTCACAGAAAAGAACCTAATCGCTTTAATCTTTAACGTATAGACAAAATTTTACCACAACCAGGAGGCTGGCACCTGTCCAAAGTCAGCAACCCGTAGCAAGGACGCTACAAAACCCAACAAATACAAGGAAGTATCATGTCAATAGTCATAAACACCAACCCATCCGCAACCGTATCCGCCTTCAACTTGGCCCGCAACAGCTCTGCTTTGCAGAAGAGCTTGGGTCGCTTGTCGAGTGGTTCCCGAATCGTTACACCTGCTGACGATGCTGGAGGACTTGCGGTGTCTATGAAACTCACCGCCCAGATCAACCGACTGGATGCGGTTCGTCAAAACGTAGCCAATGCAATGTCATTCCTGCAAGTTCAGGATGGTGCATTGAAAGTGACCGGAAATCTGCTCGACCGGATTTCGGAACTCAAGACGATGTCTATGGATGTCACCAAAAACGCCGAAGACCTTGCCAACTACAATGCGGAATTCAGCGAAATCCAGCAGCAGCTCGGAAATATCAAGGTTGAAAAGTTCAATGGCATCAACCTTTTTGAAAACGATGGCTTGACCGCCTTCACCACTGAAGATGGCGTTACCGGCCGGGTCGGTATTACTCGTGATGGAGTGTTTGATCAGCTTGGAAGTGCAGAACTTCAGCAACGCTCTATCTCCACTGACCCTTATGACGTTGCCAATGCAGGTGAAATTACAATTACTACGCCTACATTTGGCCTTACATCCACGGTTACTCTGGATGCCACCAATGCGAATGACATCACTGGAGCCATCAAGACCATCAATGATGATCTGAAGTTACAAGGTATCACAACTGTTCAAGCATCCGAGAATGCAGACGGTCATCTCGTGATTAGTGGCACAGAGCACTTCGCAGTATCTGGAGCTGGCGCTACTGGACTGGGTATCGACGGAACCTTTGATGGTGTCGAAAAAACAGAGCATTATGATCCTCTTGCCGACTACGAAGTAGGAGACGTTGTAACGGGCACTCGTGCGGATGGTACTATGGAAACATACGTTATTAATACTGCAGTTGCCGGTGATGGCCGTTCATTTGATCGTTTCGCAGCGATGGCAGAAACCACTCGTCTTGATAGAAATGATGATCCCAACACCAAAGTGTTTGTTGCGGATACAAGTTCACACAATGCAGGAGAAGTCGTTTATGACGATTCCAATGGCCGCTATTACCTCTCCAGAGGTGTAGGTGATTACACTGGTGCCAGCACTGCTGCCGGAGATGCCACCAGCCAAAATGAATTCCTTCTTCTTGGTGAGTCGCTGCCAGCATTGTCTGACTACGATGCATACAGTGCAACAAGACAGTATACCCAGGATGACATTGTCAGTTTTGATGGCGATCTTTACGTTGCTAAGGCTGACCTCTCTCTTGGAGCTGGAACTCCTGTGGATAATACTGCCAACTGGCTTCGTCTCTCCGTAGCCGTCTCCAGTGGTAATAATCTTCTGGATGAAGACAATGGTCTCCAGGACTTCTCTGTCGCTGACATTGTGAGCTATATCCAAACTCTTGCTACTGCACGGGCTAGGAACGGCGCAGAAACCAAGCACCTTCAGTATGCTGATGAAATGCTGGTACAAAATCGTACCAATGTGGAAGCTGCGAACAGCCGTATCAAAGATGTAGATGTTGCCATGGAGTCCACCAACTTCGCCAAGAACAACATCCTGGTACAATCCAGTGCAGCCATGCTGGCTCAGGCCAATACCCTCTCCAGTATCGCACTCACCCTTATCGGACAATAAACCAAAGGCCGATAGATCCCCTCAATTGAATGAAGGTGATTATATAGCTGAGTAAGATAATTGATCCCAATTCCGGGGCGGTGCGAGACCGCATCGCACCGCCTCCGGAAAGGGGACAACTCGAAGATACAAAGATACATACAAAAACTCTCACCAAATCGAAAACCTCTCATCCCTAAGAATCATGGAAAGCACTCTTCCCACAGCCAATACCCACATTGCTCAGTCCTTGAACAGTGATTCCAGTCGTGGGAATTCTTATGGAGCCATGCTTTTCAATCAGAATTCAGATTCCAAGAAAGCGGGGCAGGAGAACAGACTTTCTAATGCTGTAGCCGTAGAGTGGCATCACACGGATGAAACACAGAGCTCAAAATTCAAGGAGTATTTCAATGATCTCCCCATGAATACCAGGAGAATGAGCCCTGCGATAGAATCGAGAATTCACCAATCCTTTGCTCAGCACACTGCTGAAACTCTTCGCAGGGCTGAGGCTGAGCCCATCACTTTTAAGAACCTTGCTTATTCAACTGCAAAAACCGCCAGTCTTGAGGTAAGGAGAACAGTAACAGACCAAACTGTTGAACGATGGGAACGCTCACGGAATTTATACCAACATCCAATCATTGCCAGCAGAGCCTCAATACAAATGGCACAAAATAATATGAAGTAATGGTGTATCAAGGGTTAGGATGACAGAATTTAAATAAATAAATAATTGAATTATAAATAGAAAGGAAGTTTAGGCATAGGATTGAATAAAGAGATCAGAGACTTGATTTAGATTTAGCGTAGTCGAGTTGAAGATTCTTCACCTCAAGGCATCCATTCGCAACGGAATGATCTGTTGTCAGTAAGGATGGTCAGGGGGCAAGAGTTTGCCTGAAAGAATGAAAGGTTTAGCGTATATATGTAAATAATAAGTGTAAGTACTGAGGGTCTGATCCCGAGAGTGCTAGGACTTGATATGAAATATTGAATTTATGACCAGAAGGTAGTGGCGGTCAGTGATTCCTGCCCCCGCCCCATTTCGATGTTAGGAGTACAAATTTAAGGACTCTTAGTTCGATGGAGCAGCATCAGGAAGGAGCTACTGGATCGCTAATACTGAACTATTAGTGAACTCATTGCATATGAGATTTATCATGAAAATAACTCACCGAGATCCTGTTGGTAAGGTGTTGGAGACACCAGTGGAAATAGATGTTACATCTGTCTTTACCCAACATTTAGAGACGCCAAAAAACGCATTTCATGCCACACTGTTGTTAGCCTTGGGTGTGCCTCAGGCTAAAGTAAGTGAACAAATGCTGAATAGGTCACTGCCCGATTTTTCCTTAGATAATTAAAATAGTAAATAGATTTTGAATCCTGAGTATAGCAAAAAAGAATTTCGTAATTTAAATGCACTTACCTAGTGGAGTGTAATGTATTAACCTAGTGAAAAATTTATGTAATAAGAAGAGTTTGATTAAGCAATAAAGATTAATGTTCCTGAAGGCTTGCCCGTAAGTGGTAGGCTAGCGGGAATGCACAAGGGAGAAGATCTGAATTCTCAAGAAAAGGATTTTAGATGAATCTCCAGAACACCTAATGTATTTACAAGAAAATAGATTTGGGCCTTTGCAGGGTCCAGCACAGTGTGGGGCACCTCGCCATGGAATATCCATGAGGCGAATGCTGACCTGTGTGCCCTCGGCTTCCGAGTGGAATCTGTATTTGCCTGACTGGTTTCAGCATAAAACAGCCAAGAGCATTTCAACTGATCTTTTAACTTCGTCGCTACGGACGACTATTGACACCGAATTGCCAGGTGGGGCACCTGGTTGTGGTGACCCCGCCCCACCTGGCATTCCTTCTGTCATGTCCGTACCCGATACAATCCTACCCATCCACCACCTACCCATCCACCAAGAAGTGAGCCCAATCACTCAAGCCCTATCCAATACCTGGTCAAAATAGAAAACGACTATCATGTCATCCATTCAAAACGACAGATCACAAGAACGTCTCCGGCAAATGCAGGGAGATGGTGAACGTAATTATTCTGCAGCAGCCTTGGGAGTCGGGGGCGCAGGTTCTCCGCACCATCAGGAAAGGACACCAGAGGATCCGGTTTCCGTATCTCTGAAAATGGAGGTCATGGCTCACAGTATTATCGATTCCAATCACAAGATTTCGTCTGCGATCAGCTTTGTTCAGATGCAAAAGGAGGTCTTGGCCAAGTTCTCTAATGGTTTTCAAAGGATAGCTGAATTAAGAAATCCTGGAGGGGACCCTGTAGATTCTGGGCAGGCACCTAACGATGCCTTTCGAAATATCGTCACCGCTTTCCCGAAAACAGACAATATCAAGTTTAATGGAGAGCACCTTTTTGATGCTCCTCCATTACGCATCAGTTTCCATATTAATGAACCTGAGCCTGGGGCAGTGGCTATCGATTTGGATCGTCCAGATCTTAAGCCTTTAACCAAAGTGACTCGTCCGCAGGGAATACCTGTCCCTCTGATCAATGTGGAGCTGGAGCAAATTCATGACGAGTGGCTGGATCAAACCATTGCACGAATTTCGGACCTTGTCTATACGAATAGCGAGGATGCGGAACGTCTTTCTGAGGTCCGAAATGCACTCAATGTAGCACCGGATACTGCAGATCGTGACTTTTTTGAAGAAGAGGTTCAGGAGATATCTGAGGACGTTGGGAGACTCCTGCTTTCCAGTCTCGACACTGGCAATGCTTATCGGGTCCAGACCCATCTGTCTCCAGTCGCTGTAGCTAACCTTTTAAAGTAATTATTTATAGAAAAATATCAAAATTAAAACACAATCGAAAGGGAGTAGTCAATAGTAAGAATTTGAGCAATAGTAATAAATAATAGGCCACTGCGGGTAGGGCATAAGTACAATGTCAATATCACCGAAGCTTCCGTGAGTTCGCATTCCTCGAAGCAGTTAGCCAAGACCCTAAATTGATTCTCTACT
This sequence comes from uncultured Opitutales bacterium, assembly GCA_964432425.1. Lineage (GTDB taxonomy): Bacteria > Verrucomicrobiota > Verrucomicrobiia > Opitutales > JABJCN01 > JAYPDO01. The sequence continues at coordinate 6,406 of CAYSOI010000185.1, forward strand.
CTTTTTGAGTACCTTTGCAGAACAATATGTATATACAAGAACATAGGCGTATGCACGCATTTAACAATTTTAAACTTTCTCCGGAAGTCCGGGAAACAGGGTTGCCAACACCCTGGTCTATCAGTTGGCCCGAAGCGACAGGATGTCGCATTAACAACTAATCAAGGATGATTAACCATGTCCCTCGTAATCAATACAAATAACATCGCAACCGTAGCTGCTGGAAACCTCCACACCAACCAAACTGCTCTGCAGAAGAGTTTGGCCCGTTTGTCCAGCGGTAGTAAGCTCGTCACCTCCTCTGACGATGCTGGAGGCCTTGCCGTCTCCACCAAACTGAAGGCTGCGATCAACCGTAATCAGCGTACGCAGCAAAACGTAAGCAACAGTATCTCCTTCCTCCAAACTCAGGATGGAGCCCTCAAAGTCGCAGTAGGTCTTTTGGACCGAATCTCTGAGCTCAAGACCATGTCCTTGGACCCCACCAAGAATGATCTTGATAAAGCTACCTACAATGCTGAGTTCAAGGAACTCCAAAAGCAATTGATGAACATCGCCAAAGAGGAATTCAATGGCATCGATCTGTTCAACAAGTTCTCTAACCTGACAACCTACACCACTGAAGATGGAGCAACCGGTCAGGTCAACTTGACCCGTGACGGTCTTTTCGATCAGTTGGATACAGCTTCCCTGACGCAAAGCACAAAAGCTGCATTTGCTGCCACAGATGGTGCCACTACATCTACTCTGACAATCACCACTCCTACGCATGGTCTTTCAGTTGATATCCTACTGGCAGACGGTAACGTAGCTGGCAGTGTTAATGGATCGGATCTTTCTGCACAAATCAAAGGGATCAATGATGCCTTGGAGCTTGGTGGAATTACTACCGTACAAGCTTCGGAAAGCTCAGATGGAGAATTAGTTCTTACGGGTTCTGAAGGTTTCACCGTATCCGAAGCTGGAGGAGTGTATGCCTTTAATGCCACCAATGATGGCGTTGCCAAAACCTATGACTTTAATGCACTGGCTGACTATCGTGTCGGTGATGTAGTGACTGGAGTACGTTCTGATGGTACACAGGAATCCTTTGTCATCACCAGTTCCGATGCAGATGCACAAGCTGGTGGAGCAACTGGTCTCATCGGAGAAGTTGGTGTCACTGGAAATGGTCGTTCTTTTGACCAGTTTGCTGCTCTGGCGGAAACCACTCGTTTGGACAGTAACCTGAATCCTAATGCCAAGGTATTGCTTGCTCAGGATGGTGCAGGAAATGCTCAAACCTACAATGTTGGTGAAGTCGTGTATGACGACAGCAATGGTCGTTACTATGTCTCTCGTGGAGATGGCACCTATGCAAATACGAGTGCAGCCGATACTTCTAGTAAGACAGAGTGGCTGGAGCTTGGTACGGAACTGCCTGGTCTTTCGGATTTCTCCGAATATGAAGCGACTAAGGACTATGCCAAGGATGACATTGTTCGCTTTGATGGTGACCTCTACATTGCTTCAACCGCTCTTGATCTTGGCAGCGGAAGCCCTCTTGATAACAATACAGGCACTCCTCCAGAATGGATTAAGCTTAGTGTCGCTGTCACAGGTAAACAAAACC
>CAYSOI010000186.1:0-8014 GCA_964432425.1 uncultured Opitutales bacterium
CAGGAGCAGGCATGGAACCCATATAAATGTCGAGGTCTCCATCATTATCCAAGTCTGCCAACACCACTCCTGTACCTCTTGAGGAAATGGCCGTAGATTCCTGCTCATCCAACTCAAACGTCCCCTCCTTATTCAGGAATAGCAGATTGGCGTTACTCTCCTTGTAGTGGAACGTCGCAATGTACAAATCCGGCCAACCATCATTGTTCACATCGCCCCAACCGGCCCCATGTCCCATGATCTTCGAAGCTGCTGGTAGAAGACCACTCTCTTTGCCTACATTTTTGAAATGAAACGGCTGGCTGAAGATTGGGGAAGAGAGGATGAGGGAAGCAGGCAAAAAGGCAGAGAGCTGTTTGGTAATGAAAGAGGCCACTGACAAGCCATAGGAGGCAAAGAATGAGGTTGGAGAAGATTTCATATGCCTGGTTTATGTTAAACGATCTAACACATTGAGCGAACGCCCTCAAACCTGAGACTTGTTGGAGTTCGCCCGTGATATAAAAATGGAGTTATTCAAATACGAAAATCATGAACTCCAACGAGAGAGGTCTATACTTTGTAGTATTCTTCCCAGCCTTTGCGGGGGGGATGGCCTTTGAGGAGTGCATTGGCCCGCTTGTTGTTGGTAATTTGCTGGGTGTTGGCGTCGAACTTGAGGGTCCCGCCGAGGCGTTGGGCAATGCAGCCGAGCATAAACATTTGGGAGAGGGGACCGGAGACGGCGAATTTGGAGTTACACTCTTCTTCGCCCATGGCAGCAAGGAGGAAGTTTCTCATGTGGCTTTGGTTGGTTTCGCCCCGTGGAATTTTGGGGAGGTCCGGGCCCAGTTCTCTCATTTTTTCTTCGGGAATGATCCGTAAGCCGCTGCTGTGAGTGCCGCCCATGAAGGTGAGGTCATCACTGTAGATGACTTTTCCGCAGGCGGGGACTTTGCGGTCTTCTTCAAGTCCTTTGGGTCTTGTGGGGAAGTTTTTCACTCCGTCGTACCAGTTGATGGTCATGGCGGGCATGTCTTTGCAGCGTTCTGCAAATTCAAAGGCGATGGTGGTGGCCATGGGGTAGATGAAATCATTCTGCCCTTCGAGTTTGTCGGCCCGTACTTCATAGGGCATGCCGAGCTTGAGGAAGCGGTGGATGGAGTCGAGGGTGTGTGGTCCCCAGTCGCCGAAGGCTCCATTGCCGTAGTCATACCATCCTCGCCAGTTTCCTTTGTCGAACCGGCTGCTGTAGTTGTGCATGGGAGCGGTACCAGCCCAAACGTCCCAGTTCATTCCTTTGGGCATGGGCTCTGCGGCGGGAAAGGATTTGACGTTGCCCCATGGGTGCCAGCGACGTCCTTTGTTCATGCAGGCGTCAACTTTGCGTACGTTTTTGATGATGCCTTCTTCGACCCATGTTTTGAATTGCATGCGTTGGCCGCCGGAGTGTCCCTGATTGCCCATTTGGCAAACTCCGTTGTATTTCTTTTCGGCTTCCATCAGGAGTTGGCATTCTTCAAAGGTGTGGGCCAGTGGTTTTTCGACGTAGACGGCGATGCCTTCTTTGATGGCCCGCATGGCGATGGGGAAGTGGGCATGGTCGGGGACGCCTACGGTGCAGGCGTCAATTTTGTCTCCCATTTCGTCAAACATTTTGCGGAAGTCGTCGTAGATTTTGGCGTCGGGGTATTGGGATTTGAAGCGTTCTGCTCTTGAGGGTTCGACGTCGCATAGAGCCACGACATTGGTCATTCCTGTTCCAATGGCACCTTTGCCAATTCCTCCGCCCTGATTCGCACATCCGATGATGGCGAAGTTGAGCTTTTCCTTTGGTTCTGCACCATAACCGGGCAATATGTTGAAGAGGGGGATGGTGGCAGCAGCCGAGGTGGTTTTGAGAAAGTTTCTTCTATTGATGTTGGGCATGGTGGATTTGTTTGGGTTATTGGGTTTTGAGAAAGTGGGAGAAGTATTGTGGGGGTGATTGTGAAATGGATATACTAGTTTAATTGGCGGTTTCTGTAATTTCAGGAATAATCTTTAGAATGCCCAACGGAGTGTGAGTTGGGGGCGTACGGTTTCCTGCTTATCAAATGTATTGGGGGTAGTTTCGATCCAGTGGGCCCGGTAGAGCATAGACATGTAAAGAAGGCTGGTTAATTGCCAGTCTGCAATAGCACGGACGTAGGTGTGCTCATCAATATCGGAGATGTCCCCAAATTCATCCATATTGGTCTTGGTGTAGGAGGCGGAGAAGGCGATGGGGGAGAAGAATTCGGGGATATTGGCTTCGAGGGAGAAGATGCCTTGGTCATCGGTGTCAAGGGGGGTAGAGTAGTTTGCCAGGAGGTGGATGCCTTCAAATAAGCTGAGTCGTGCCTGGAGGAAGTGATTGTCGCCATCGGGGGCGGTGTTCAGGAGATTGTGAATGCCGTCTCTTTGGCGCATGAGTTCGTAACTGGTATTGATGAGGCCGGGAATAAATTGTTCTTCGACGAAGCGGGCTTCGTAGAGGAGTTCGAGGTCCATGAAGTCAGTGAGTCCAGGGAGGGTGAAGGAGGTACCGAGGCTGTTGGCAGTTCCGTAGTCTTCGTAGAGGGCATGTTGGGCGAAGATTTTCCAGAGGAAGGTGTTGTTGCGTATCGGGGAAAATGCAGTGTCAAAGGCAAAGGCGTTGAGGGTTTCGTTATGCCCAGAGTGCTTTCTAGGGTCTGGGGAGGAATCTTGTACTGCAGTGACTCCGACCTCCCATGTATTGAGGATGGGGACGGTGAGCCCGGTAAGTGGGGCCACTCCGACTCGTCCTCCGATGAGCTCTGGGTCGAGGATGTCTTCTGTAAAAACTTCCACGGAGGTGTTGGGAAAATTGAGGTCGAGGATAAAGCCAAAGTCGCGTTCATCCCAGTTGGAGGCGTTGGTGTAGTTGGAGAGAAGGAGTCCGGAGCCGAAGTTGATGTTGTAGAGGGTGCCAACTCCAGTGTGAAACGCATCACTTGGTGTGCCCCAGTAGATGTGTCGTATCATTCGCAGCCAACCTGGATCGGAGTCGTACATTTCATCCCGAATCCGTAGTTTATCGTGAAAATAGAGTTCGAGTTCAAAGGCGGCATTGAGTTTGCCGAGTTGAAATTCCGGGGAGAAGGTGATGGCAAGGTGGGGATCACCGTGTATGGTGGCGAAGCCGAGGCCGGTGCGGATATTTCCATGAATCCCACCATCCTGAGGGGATGTCGTGTTGAGCGGTAGATTGGCAATCGAGCCGGTCTGGGAATAGAGGGTTGGCGTGAGAAGGATGAGCAGGGAGAGATGTAGAAAACGCATGGGTGTGTTGGGACTCTGCTTTAGAGAATGTGCAGATTTAAAAATTCTATGACGAGCTTTTGATTGGTTTTGTTATAAAAAAGTGGTCCGCCGTGTTTCCCTCCGTGGATGACTTCGAGGTGTGCATCCAGGTTGTGGAGTTTGTATTGGTGGTGGAGTTCATGGGATTGGTTTATGGGGACTTGGGGGTCCTGATCTCCATGAAGCATGAGCAGGGGTGGGTCATGGGGGTCAACGTGTTCCGTTGGGCTGGCTTCCTTGGCCAGGGCAGGGTTCTCTTCGGGTTGGCTGCCCAGAAGGAGTTGCAGGGCTGGAACCCGAACGCTGAGGCCGTGCGGAGTGGACTGATGGAGGATGGAGAGGAAGTTGGTGGGGCCGTAGTAGTCAACAATGGCTTGAATGTCTGAGGATTGGTTCAGGTGCTTGCCGACTTTGCCTTCATGGGGCTTGCTGCCATTGGTGACTCCAATCAGGGCGGCCAGATGGCCACCAGCCGAACTGCCAGCAACAGCAATCTTGTCTGCATTGAATTGGTATTGCTTCTGATGGGCACGTAGCCAGCGGATGGCGGCTTTACAATCGTGAAGGAGAGCGGGGTAGGGAGCGTGGGTGCTGAGGCGATAGTCGATGCTGGCAATGGCAAAGTTGTGCTTCAGCAGGTAGCGAATGGGAGGATTGGCTTTGGAGCCGGCTCTCCATGCGCCACCATGTACCCAAAGAACCAGTGATGGGGCGACACTTCCGGAACTTTGCGGAAGATATAGATCCAGCAAAAGTTGATGATCTCCAACTTTTGCATATTCGAGATCTTTATAATTTGGGTTTTGAGCAAAGGAGGGAGAAGCAACAGTGATGAAAAGGAAGATGATTCGGAAGTGATTACTCAATGGTTTCATCAGTTGCATGGAAAGAATGTCAGGATACTTGGAATTTGGGTTCCCGGCCTAGGCTGCCATACAGATTTCTGCGGGTTCCTGGTTCATCCAAGGCAGCTCTGGCTTCTCGGCAAAACTCAATACGCTCCTTGATTTCAAGATCTTCCGAGGCTCTGGCGTTCGCCTCGTTGTCTATAAACTCCTGTAAGTACGCTTCACGGTTTTCCCAAAACTGTTTCATGTAGTCCAATCGGGAATCCAGGCGTTCCTCATACCAATCCGATGAGAGGATTGAGGAGGGTTCAAAGAGTTTGCGAAATTCCGGGTCATTCAGTCGTGAATCATCGAGCTTATCGTCGGCCATAATCTCCAAAAGTGCTTTCAGAGGCGGGCAGGCCAGTTCGTAGGACCCATCCCGGAAATAGGCTTGGGAAACCCGCTTTTGGGTTTCCAGCACATTGAGAACACTTTCGGCATAGATTTCAGGGTCCTGAAGCTCAGGTTGAAGCATATCTATTGGAAAGACGGCATCCGGATCATGAAAGATGCGGCCAAAGTATTCGTGGGCAAATCGGGAGGTAATGCGATATCCTAACCGGCCTGCCGGGATGACACGGTCTCCTTTTTCGTAGTCTTCAATCTTTTCGAGATAACCTTTCTCAATGAGGATTTTTGGTGAATTCTCACCAACACGAAGACGGCTCCAGACTTCAGGAATCAAGAGACTGATATCATGGTCGACTTTATATTTAGGACCGATGTATCCGGCTGAAGTGACAAAGGCTCCCTGACCAGTACAGGCATAGGAAACGAGGGAGGCATTGAGGTCGTGGATGGGTAGCAGGGCATTGAAGGGTGCCTTGGTCATGGCTCCCTCTGAACCAGCACCGGTTGTGGAGGGAGATTTACCGGTCAGGCTGGCGATAAAGTCCATGAAAAGCTCCGGAAGTTCCAAGTAGTGGATGGGAGCAAAACAACAAAGGGCTGGTATGCCTGTGGCGGGATTAGGTGGGTTGTTTCTTCGGCCAGGCAATACTGCTCTGACTGGATAGTAGACGGGCTTGTTTGGCGACATTGAACGTCGTAGTCTCGTACAGGTCCGGCTGATATAAACATCTCGCTCCATTTCCAGGTCTGGTCGGACTTGCAAATAGCGAGGGTTTGCCGTGGGTTTGCCATCTACGATTCTTGGATTGGCGGAAGAACAGACGTAACCTTCAGTTTGTGTAGCGACTTCTTTGAGGAATTTCTTTTTGGGGTCTGTATATTCATCAAAATGAAGGGTATGCTTCACTTGCTGCTGGATACTGCGAACGTGTAGAGGAGCATAATTACTAAAGAAATTCCCTGCCCGGGTGAAGTCCGTCTCAGTTCGCTTATCAAACCCACGAATGATTGCATCGTCAGGACGTTGAAATAAGCGATACTCGCAGTTGTGGACAAATTTGGCCGCATCAGTAAAATCTCCTGGTCCGAGTTCCGAGTGATAGTCGACAGGGACAACGACCGATGCAGTAATGTCGTCTTCTGCAATAATCTTGAGTGCAGGTTCAAAATCTTCACGAAGACCAAAAAGGCGACGTCTACCATTTACATCAAATCCCAGACGGAGGTAATGCATTTTCAGAATTCTGCCGTTGAGATGAAGTGAGTTTCCTGGTCTTCCATCGATATTGTCTACCGAGAAATGCTGCTCCCAATCATCGCCCCATTCGGATTTGTATTCCCGTTTCAATATAAAGACCAGTTCCTTTAAATGAGGGGGAATAGAATGCAGCCATTTGTTGTATTCTGGGGTATAGAAATCTTCCATCGGAGTCAGCAACTTGATCGTGGACCCCATGGAGCGAAGAGGAGATAATATGGAGCGGTTTCTCAGAGTATGCTCTTCTGGTTTCGCATATCGATTGCTAACGTCATAGGAGAGAATCTCACGAACTTTTCTCAGGTCATTTTCCAAATCTGCAACAAAGACATTACCCTCTACAATTACATCATGGAGTTGTTTGGAGATCTCGGATTTCCCTCCTCCCGATACTGTACACGGTTTGTGACAAAGGAAGCCTTCGCCGACTGTACCAACAAGTCTCCATCTCCCCGAGTGGGAAGACTTTCGCATTTCAACCCGATATCCTGATGGCAGAATGTAGGTATGACCGGGTGTGATGTGGAGGCTATTTGTGCCACCTTCTGAGTTTTTCCAGCTAATCAGGTGCTCGTTTAAATCAAATGAAGCGTTTTCCGGGACATAGTAGACATCAGGGCAAAACAAGTCTACAGCATAGCCTTCTGGCTGCGGTTCCATGAAGCCTTTGTATTTTTCGACATTCTCCCTGTAGGTGAAATCGAACATTGGAAGGATCTTGAGGGGATCAAATTCCCGCCCCAAATCATAGCTTGGAAAAGCGATGGCTCCTCCTGCATGTTCTTCTTCAGATAACCCATAGAGATTGGCGGAAAAACTAATCTGCGTTTTGACCTCTTTTTTGCAGTACCCGAAGTAATTGTCAGCAATAAGAGTGGATACCCGCCCTTTATCATCACGAAGTGTTAACTTGAATGCACCACCGTCGTTATATAGTTCTTCAGGGTCTTCCCAGCACATACTGTCCCGTTTTTGCCTCTCTGTCGCCTTGGAGATATTAGGGAGCCCGAGGTCTTTCTTTTTGAGAGTAATGAGGTGCGGGGCCAGGATGACGCATCCAGTGTGCCCTGTCCAATGCTCGACATCGATCCCGGAGTCATTTTCGGTCAAATTTGGATCTCCCGCATTTCCAAAAATACTCTCCACAAAATCCAAATTTGCGACCATGGATGCTGGGGCAAAGAAGCGGACTTCATGAGTTTTTTGACGGATGAAGCCTTCAATGGATGGGCATACTACAGGTTTTAATAATAATGAAAGCCAGGTGTATATCGGGCTGTCGGACTCAGATGAAAAAGGCAGCAATAAGGATTCTTTTGGCGGTAACAGGGCTTGTTTGAATAACAAGCTGGCGGTTTTTACAGGGACCACCTTTTTGTCATCAGCGATAGGCAAACCATAGTCTGCAACGTGAAATACACCTTTGGTTGTTCTTCGGTCTTTGGCAGGATTGTGAAGCACCCCCTGTTTAACGCGGTACGATTCAATAATGTCACTTTTGTAGACATCACCATTGTGGGGTAAGGAGAGGACTCTGGCCAAGCCATGTTGATCCAACTCGAAGGTGTTGGCGGGGAGCCTAGGTGAACCGTCTCCAAATACCTCATGCCAAAAGTCTTGAATACGTTGATCAGGAGGACTTTGGTGACCTGATAAGAGGCGAACGTGCTCCTGATAGCCTTTGATTAAGTAGTTACCCAGTTTGAGAGCTGGATTGTTACTGGTATCACCAATGGCAGGATGGCCCAAGGCGACTAATTTCAAATTGATGGCATTGACTGCTTCTTCGTAAGTGGATGTGCCGGGAGCAAAGCTGTTTCCTATGTTGATCTTTTCAGAGATGGGTGATTTTAGTTCGTTGGATTGCATTTAAGAAATTTATGAGGAGATGGAACCTATCAAATCCTTTAGGGTTTTGCATGATCTGAATGTAACAATCTTAAAACTAATTTACGTTCAGGTGGAAGCAGTGCATCCATATTTAAGTTTGATACAAAGTGCCGACTATCTTGACTACGTTGATTTACATTAAAAATCAGTGCTGCGATGACTTGATTCCCTGGACGTTTGAATAAAAATTTTAATTTACATTCTTCAAGAGTGCGAAGAGCTTTAGCTGGCTCATCATTCAAGTAATAAGCTAAGCTTAAAGCAATAATCATTTCGGATGGCGCATCCTCTACGGAAGAAT
>CAYSOI010000187.1:0-8006 GCA_964432425.1 uncultured Opitutales bacterium
ACCTTCTCTCTGCGTACATCTGCGAAAATCTGCGGATAACTACATTTCCTTTCCCTTCCTCTTTTTCTTCGCCTATTTCCAAAAATTCCTCATAACGGTTCATACTTCGATTCGCCATGTCTGTCAGTATCCTCAATCACGTACTCGGTCCCATCATGCGGGGGCCTTCCAGTTCACACAGTGCAGCCGCACTTCGCATCGGTCGGGTTGCCCGAGACTTGATGAATGGGGAGCTGACTCAAGTCGACGTCTTCTACGATCCCAACGGCTCCCTGGTCACGACCCATAAATCACAGGGCTCGGATATGGGGCTTTACGGTGGTCTTCTTGGTTGGGAAGCCGATGACCCAAGGCTTCTTGATTACGAAAAACACATCGCAGACGCGGGCATCAAAGTCACGACACATTACGAATCCTATGGAGCAACTCATCCCAATATGTACAGGCTGAAGCTCAAGGGGAATGGAGATGCCCACACCTTGACTGCCATCTCTGTCGGCGGGGGCATGATTGAAGTGCAGATGATTGATGAAACCCCAGTCACTCTCACGGGTGGCAGTTATGCTTTGTTCGATGCTTCCTTTGGGAATTTGGTAACCGAATCCGTCACGCCCCTTACTGATGAACAGATTGCTCAGGCCGCCGATCCTCGAATTATCAACCCTGTTCTCTCTGTGTTGGATGGTGGCTCGGAGCTCCCTTTTACGACCTGTGCCGACATGCTTCAATACGGTGAGGAGCATTCACTTAATCTGCCCGAATTAGCCATTGCTTACGAATCCGCACGAAGTGGAATGGATGCGGAGGCAATTCGCAATCAACTCCGTCGAGTAATGGGGGTGATGCAAAGTGCAGTCGAAAATGGCCAGAAAGGCACTTTCTACGAAGACCGCATCCTGCCCAGTCAGGTCGGTGGATTTCAGGAAGAACGTAAACGCAAACGCATGGTCGGGGGGGACGCCATGCAAGACGTCATTGAAGCCGTCACCGCCGCCCTCGAAACCAAAAGCTCCATGGGCCCCATTGTCGCCGCTCCAACCGCGGGTTCCTCGGGAGTCGTTCCCGGCACACTCTTCGGAGTGGTAAGAAGCATGGAGAATGTCAGTGAAGATGAACTCATCGACGCACTTCTCGTCGCCGGAGTCATCGGAATGTTTATTGCCCGGGGTGCCACTTTCGCAGCCGAAGAAGGCGGCTGCATGGCAGAGTGTGGTTCTGCCTCCGGCATGATGGGGGCCGCTATTGTTCATCTTCGTGGAGGCACAACCGATGAGGCTCTCACTGCCGCCAACCTCGCCCTGCAAAACTCCTTTGGTATGGTCTGCGACCCCATCGGCAACCGAGTCGAAGCCCCTTGCCTGGGCAAGAACACCATGGCCGCCGTCAACGCTATGTCCTCCGCCAACATGGCACTCGCCGGATACGAACACCTCGTTCCCTTCGACGAAGTCATCGAAGCGATGGACAAAGTAGGCAAATCGCTTCCCCGTGAACTTCGTTGCACCGGCTTTGGAGGTCTCGCCGCCACTCCCTCCGCCAAAAAGATCGAAGAAAGAATGCAAGGTTCCTGCTCGAACTGTATACCTTCCACTGCTGCCAAACTCCCCGAAACCACTGTGGCCTAGGCAAACCACAGATGGACACAGATTCACGCAGATGTTGTCCTGGAAGGCATTTCCAGCCTGGGTATTGATAAGTCTTATTGGTCCTATATGACTTATTTTCCTTGTGCGTATTGCCGCAACAAGGCGAACTCTTTGCGCAATTTTACGCAAGGTAGAGATTGTCCATTCGAATCTTTCTCTATGATTTATGTGGCGAAACTTCGGGGAATTGAAATTCTGAGGTAGAGGAGTCGAGTAAGATTATGAAATTTCAAACAGAAAAGGGGAGTATGCTGCGGGCATTCGCGAAAGATTACTCCCTACACAAGACTCTTGGACTCTTCCTCTTTTCCATTTTTCTCCTCTTCACCCACTCTTCACTTTCGGCTCAGTCTTCCAAAGGATCTGACGCACTAAAAAAACTGAAGCTGCCGGGGATCAACCTGAACATGGAAGAAAAGGCAGTGGATGTGCAGGCGGAGGTTTGTCTGCATGAGGGCTTACTGGAATTGGTGGCATGTACGCCGGACAGTAAGGAGCATGAATCCATTGTCATGATTGATGCCAAGGCCATGCACATTCATACGGCCTTGTTGCTGCTCTGGGCGAAGCCGGGTAATCCGGCCATGCAGAAGAAGTTGGACAAGGAGGGGACACGCTGGGTGCCGGTCGACCCGAAAGGGGATCCTGTGGAGGTTTTTCTGGTCTTTCCAGATGAAGAGGGAACGTTGCGGGAGCATCCGATCAGCAACTTCGTGGCTCCGGCGGCTCAGGTTGATTTTGATGGCACTCCTTTGCCGCCCAGCAAAGATAAATTCCCTTCCAGCTTTGTCTTTGCGGGTTCGCATCTTGTGCAAGACGGCCCAGGGCCGCGTAAGTATGTTGCGGACTTCAGCGGCAACGTCATTTCCATTTCCACCTTTGGGGACGAACTCCTTTGTTTGCCTGGAATCTATGGACACCAGAACGGTGGGCTTTCCTGGCAGGTCAACTCCGAGGGGCTTCCGCCAATCGGGGACAAAGTGATCCTGCGGCTCCGACCCAAAGTCAAACCTCCCAACAAACCTAAACAAGATTGATGATTCGAAAACTCATTCCCTCCCTTCTTCTCCTCTTCACTTTTTCGCATCTACTCACCGCCCAGGAAACGGAACCAACTTTAGCTGGTCAACTGGGTGCACCTTTTCGCGACAATGCAGTTCTCCAGCAAGGGATGAATGTTCCGGTCTGGGGATGGTGCAAACCAGGGACGGAGGTGACAGTTGAGTTTGCAGGTCAAAAGCAAACAGGAGAGGCGGGCAAAGACGGCAAATGGATGCTTCAACTCGATCCACTCAAGGCCAGTTTTGAGCCAGCGGACATGACCATCTCGGAAGCCGCTGGCAGGAGTGTCACTCTCAGGAATATCCTCGTCGGCGAAGTCTGGCTGGCTTCCGGACAGTCGAATATGCAGTGGAAGGTCAATAAGAGTTCCTGTATCCAGCTGGCCAAAGAATTCACCGAAGAAACCGAAGGCAAAGTTGCCCCGATCCGGGAGTTCGAGGTCACCAGTGTCTACGCCATGCTCCATCCCATCGAAAAAGCAGAAGGGGAGTGGAAAAACGGCAACTACACAGAATACAGTGCCATCGCCTTTGCTTTCGCCCACAAGCTTCATAAGGAAATCAACGCCCCCATCGGCATCCTCAACTGTTCCTTCAGCCAGACCGCCATCCAGGCCTGGGTTCCCCGCGAAGGATTCAAAGGTGCCCAGGACGAATATACCCAAGCCATCTACCAAAAAATTCTCGAAACCGATCCCTCCACCCCTGAACACAAGGCCGCCTGGGAAAAGTTTTACCAAGATATTGAAAACACCCTGAACAAAGACGGTGCCCCCGAACCGATTCCCACCAATACTCCTGGCAACATGAAGGGAAACCGCGACGCCTCCTGGCTTTTCAATGGCCGCCTCAGTCCAGTCGTGCCCTACGCCATCCGTGGCGGCATTTGGAACCAGGGCTATGCCAATATGGGGGAAGGCCTCCCATACTATAATAACCTCCACAGCCTAGTCCGGGGCTGGCGACTAGTCTGGGACAAGCCGGAACTCCCCGTCTATTTCCATCAATTCTACAGCAACGGCCGGAAACCTGATTCGCCCAACCACCCCACCATTGGCAAGACCGCCGAAATGCGCCTCGGCACATGGCTCGCCCGTGACATCCCCAACACCGGGATGGCCAGCCAAATCGACATCACTGGCGGCATTCACTACCACAGCAAGGCCGTCCCCGGCCAGCGCCTCGCCCTTCACGCCCTCAAAAACGAGTACAACCAGGATGTTGTTGCCGACGGGCCGTTTTTCAAATCCTACACCGTCCGGGGCAACCAACTCCTTCTGGAATGCGAGAACGCTGAGGACGGATTTGTCGTCGCCAACACTTACACCAACATCGACCGCAAGAACGAGAACCGCACTGGATACGCTGATCCCGCCGTCATTGAGGATGGGGATGACCAGGTGAAGCTCTTCTACCTCGCGGACGAAAACCGGGTCTGGCACCCGGCCACCATGAAGATTGCCAAAGTCAAGGTCAGCACCCAACCCCGGATCTCCCGTTCCGCCTGGCGCATCATCCTCACTTCCCCCGCCGTGAAGTCCCCCCGAGGGGTTTCCTACGGGACGGCTGGAATCGGTTTCCAGCCCAACGTCTACAATAAAGCCCTTTTGCCCCTGACACCATTCACTGCTTACAATGACAAACTGGTCACCAGCAAGGAATGGCCGGAGGAAGAACTCAATGTCGCAGACAAAGAGGTCGACCAAGACCGGGCTGGGTTACTTGGAAAGTGGTACAAGATGCCCTTGCTCAGCACCCAATTCCGGGATAACGCCGTCCTTCAGGCTGGCAAGCCCATCACTTTCTGGGGCTCCGTTTACCATGACTTCGGCACCCCGGCCGAAGGGAAGGCCGAGATTAAGTTCAGCTTCGATGGGGAGGAGAAGACCTTTCTTGTAACTGATGATTCCCCCCACATCCTCAATGTTCCCCCCGGCGAAACCCGTTACTCCCATGCGGCTAAAGATTGGTTCATCACTCTGCCCCCGATGGAAGCCAGTACGGAGCCCAAGACTCTCAGCGTGCAGTTCTTCATCGACGGTGAACTCGCCCATGAACGCATCGCCAGGAACATCGTCATCGGCGATGTCTGGTATATCGCCGCACCCCAATTCGAAAAAGGCACGAAATTCCCTGCGGCAACACCTTCCGGCAAGATCGTCCGGGTAATGAAACGCAAGGCGAAGCGCTCTACCTATCCCCGTCCTTCCCGTTATACAGTTTGTGTTTCCCGGACTCCGCTGAACCGCTTCGCCTGTACATGGGACGATGCCGAATCCGGGCTCGCAGCCAGCCTCGGGCACAAATTGGCCGCCACTTCAGGAAACCCTGTCGGTATCATCTTCATGCAAAATACCGTAGCCAAGGGAGGCACCAATCCCGACCTCAAAAATTGGCTCCCCTACGACGCCCTCAAGGATGCCTCTTCCCTAATGGAGGACTACAAAGAACTAGCCGCCCTCGTTCCTGGAAACGAATTTTATGCAGCGAATGCCCGCCGCTACATTGCCGACTGGAAAGTGTATTGGAATGAATTCATCCCTGGAATGATCCAGACCAAAGCCGTACCCGACGGTGAGCCCTGGGGCACTTACCCCTCCCTTGCTGCCGATGTCTCCACCACCGCTTCCCAAACTTACAACGTCCTCACCCATTCCTTCACCCCCACCAGCCTCAAAGGCATCCTTTTCTTGACCCATGAAGGCATGTTCACCGACGGAAAGGCCGCCCACTTCGGCGAGCAATTCTCCGCCCTCGCCAACTCCTGGAAGAAACGTTTCGGCGGCAGGAACGTGGACTTCTCCTACACCTTGCCCAGCACAAGCCTCGTTCCCAGCTTGGCCAAACCCAATGACATCCAAGGGAATTCCACTCCCATAACGCTGGATGACTGGACGGACTTGTCCGGAATCTTCAACTCTCTTAAATAATTTTTTCGTTACGCCTGCGGCCCCGCACGATCCATTCCCAATTATCCAACCATGAAATCCAAACTTCCTCTCCTCTTCCTCGGATTGGCCACAATCGCCTCTGCCCAGTCCTACTACAAAGATCCCGAAGGTGTATTCTCCACCCGGCCAAGTGAGAAAAAATCCCTCCAAAACATCAAACGCTTCGGGCCGGTCGGCATGGGGATCGACCTTATCCAACCTGCCTTCACGATGCGAATTTCCCACATCGAGCCCGGTTCGCCTGCCGAAGCTACCAGTAAACTTGCCAAGGGCCAAATCATCGAATCCATCAACGGCCAGAAACTCGCCGACATCGACCCACGCATCCAACTCGGCCAAATTCTTGCCGCCGCTGAAGCCAAGGACGGTGTCCTGAAGTTTGCAATTAAAGGGGAGTCCGAGCTCGTCACCGTCAAAGTCCCCGTCCTCGGTGCCTACAGCCCGACCTGGCCATTAAACTGCCAAAAATCCGACAAAATTGTCCGCCAGGTTGCTGATTACCTTCGTAAGACGGATTCGCAGAAAGGCCTTGCTGGGATCGGGGTATTGTTCCTCCTCTCCACAGGAGATGACCGGGATCTCGCCGTAGCCGCCGAATGGGCACGCAACGTCAAGCCCCACCGCTATCCCTGGTACATTGGCTACGGAGGCATCCCCCTCTGTGAAGCCTATCTCCGAACCGGAGACAAAGAGATCCTTTACAACATCCAGGAATCGGTGAAGAACGCCACCGAAACCCAATACCTCGGCGGTTGGCTCGGCCGGGGTGGAGCGACGCCCGGCTACGGTAACGGCCACCTCAACGCCGCAGGCACCCACGTCGTGACCTTCCTCATGCTGGCCAAGGAATGCGGGGCAGAAGTCCCCGATCACACCCTCCACTCCGCCCTCGAACACTTTTATCGTTACGCTGGCCGAGGCGGAAACCCCTACGGTGACAACCGACCTGAATACGGCTTTGTCGACAACGGCAAAAACGGCCTCCTCGCCTTCGCAATGGCTGCCGCCGCCTCGCTCACCCAAGAGTGGGAAGGTTCCGTCTACTCCCAGGCCCGGGACGTCTGCGCCATGCAAAGTTTCTACACCACCAGCTTCATGCTCCATGGCCACACCGGCGGCGGCATCGGCGAACTCTGGCGCAGTGCCTCCATGGGCTTGCTCCACGACAAGAAGCCCCAGCAGTACCGCGAGTTCATGGACAACCGCCAATGGCACTACGACCTCTCCCGTCGCTACGACGGCTCCTTCGGTATCCTCGGCGGAGCCGGTTATGACAAGGAACAGTGGGGCGTCGCCTATCCCCTGGCCTACACCATTCCCCGCAAGACCCTCCGCATCACCGGGGCCCCCCAGAGCAAGTTCTCCAAGCCCTACAAACTCCCCCAACAGCCATGGGGCACGGAAGCCGACAACAAATTCCTCTCCCTTGATGCCGTCGACAACCTCGACCTCTCCGGAGAAACCCTCAAGGGGGACTCCAGCATGGCCATCCTCCGCCGACTCCACAAGTCCGGCGAAGTCAGTGACGACCTTATCCGCAAGTACATGCTCCACCAGGATCACAATATCCGCTTCGTCGCCGCCAACAAAGTTCTCGGCGTCAACAGTGGCTACATCGGGTGGCGTTCCCCTGGAGGCAATGTTCGCCAGGAATTGATGATGGAGATGCTTCGCCACAAAGACCCCCGCGTCCGCCGCGCCATGTTCGGTGCCATCAATAGACGACCAGATGTCATCACCAAGGAAGTTTTCGACCTCGCCATGAAATCCGCCCAAGACAAGACGGAATCCTGGTGGGTTCAGGACGCAGCCCTCCAAGTTATCGGCCACACCCAAGCCGACTGGATTGCCCCCCACGTCGAGACCCTCCTTCCATACCTCGAACACCGCGACTGGTGGCTCCAAAATGCGGCTCTCCAAGCCCTCACCCCGGTCTCCGCGGATCCCCGCACTTACAAAAAGGTCCTCCCCGCCATGGCCAATCTAATCAAAAGCAACCAACGCTCCGCCCTGACCCGCGGCCTCCTGCCCGGAATCCGTGCGAAGATCAAAGCCGCAGGCCCCGAAGTCCAGAAGTTGGCCACCAAAACCCTCGAAGCCGCCTACACTGGATACGCCGGGGTCACGACTGAACCTGGCGGACAGAACGTCAAGTCCACCTATGATGCCCACCTGGGTTTCATTGCCGAATCCCTGGCCGATGTTCCCGGCGGGCTCGATGTCCTCTATGAAATCTCGACCGAACGTTTCCCCGACCAAATTCTTCCCTACAAAGAATTCTTTCTTATTTCCGACCCCAGCCAGTTTGGCCCCAAGCTCAAGAAAGCGATCAACCCCATCATCATGGA
>CAYSOI010000188.1:0-1177 GCA_964432425.1 uncultured Opitutales bacterium
GCATCCCAATATGGAGCTCCGAGACCTGCAAAAGCGGGAACCAAGACAATGCCTCCAGTGTCCGGGACTTCTTTGGCCAAGTCTTCAATTTCGGAGGCAGATTGAATGATACCCAAGCCATCCCGCAACCATTGCACGGTAGCGCCTCCCATAAAGACACTGCCTTCCAGTGCGTACTCCGTGGAGCCATTCATGGACCAGGCTACTGTGGTCAGCAGTCTTGAAGGCGAGGGGAGCGGACGGTCACCAATGTTGAGAAGAATGAAGCAGCCTGTGCCGTAAGTACATTTGGCCATGCCGGGTTCAAAACAGGTTTGCCCAAAGAGTGCCGCTTGTTGATCCCCGGCGATCCCGGCAATGGGAATTTCCACATTTCCGAATTGGGTCGTGGAGGTGCAGACTCCGCTGGAATCCACAATTTCCGGTAGCATCTCTCTGGGAATCCCAAAGATACTCAGTAGTTCGTCATCCCAGGTCTGAGTATGGAGATTGTAAAGAAGGGTGCGGGAGGCATTGCTGTGATCAGTCACATGAGATTGGCCCGAGGTTAGATTCCAGATCAACCAGGAATCCATGGTTCCCATGGCCAGTACTCCGGCTTCGGCAGCTTCTTGTGCACCGGGTACATGACTGAGCAACCACTGTATTTTCGTGGCGGAAAAGTAGGGATCCAGCACCAGCCCGGTTCGGTCCCGGAAGATTTCTTCCTGACCGGATTGTCTGAGGGTTTTACAGAGGTCACTGGTACGGCGATCCTGCCAGACGATGGCATTGTGAATGGGTTCTCCGGTTTCGCGATTCCAGATAACCACGGTTTCTCTCTGGTTGGTAATGCCTATGCCGGAGAGGTCTTCCGGAGAGACTCCCGCCGCATCCAGTGCTTGATGGGCTACAGCAAATTGGGTCTGCCAAATCTCACGGGCGTCATGCTCGACCCAACCACTTTGGGGAAAGTACTGAGTGAATTCCTGCTGTGCAACTCCACGGGTTTGGAGCTGCGAATCAAAGACGATTGCCCTGGAACTGGTTGTTCCCTGATCAAGAGCCAGGATCATCTTGTTTCTCTCTGCTACGGTTTACCGGGAAAGACTCATTCCTCAGGTTTCGGAGGAATGTGGAAGGTAAAGTTTTCCAGGCTTTCCGGATTGTTGTACTCCCACATTCTGGGACCTTCGAA
>CAYSOI010000188.1:1277-8000 GCA_964432425.1 uncultured Opitutales bacterium
AAGGAGCGGTCTTTGCGTTGAAGGATTTCCCATTCGTTGGCATCGGTGGAATCGTTGCTGCCTTTCCAGCGGCCGATCAATTTCTTTTCTTCGTCGGTCAGTTCGCCTCGAAAAGTGGCCAGATACTTCTGAAAGTAGCCATCATCATTGAGATCGAGTTCCTTGCTGGTCGGAATTTGATACGGAGTGCTACCGGGAAGTGGCGGAGGAGGCGAGGGGATGAGAGTGCTCTTTGGCTTTTGTGGCTCGGGGTCTTTCTTGGGTTTTGGCTCGGGCTTTTTGGGAGGAGTCTTTTCTGTTTTGCCAGTGTGAGCAGGACTTCTTTTCTCCGCAACTTGTTTGATGAATTCGGTAAAAATACGGAGGCTATTCTTTTCTTTGTTCGTCAGGTTCAGCTCCATCACAGACCGCATATTCTTGTCCTGTGTAAAAGTCATGGTTTCAAACTGATCGCAGAATTTGAGGAATTCCTTGGTTTCCTTTTGAGCTAATTGCTGAGGTGGAATCCAGTTTTTGATGATGGAAACCACTCTGGAAACGTTGATGTACCCATTGGAGTAATTCTTGCTCAGTACCTCCTGGTGCTCTTCCTCAACGGGATTCAGGGATTTGCCGACTTCAATCTCCCGTCCGTATTTTGCATGGGATAGGAAAACGGCGTTGTCCTTTCGGGTGAGGGCCAAGCCAAAGGCTCCCAACATTTGATCAATATTGGCAGGCTCTGCATCCGGCTTTTTCGGTCTGGTGAGTTTATCGAGGACTTCATCAAAGAGTTCGCGATTATTCAGTTTCATTCCAAGAATGAAGTCGGCCTGTGGCAATGGGATGGGCCCCGGCGTTTTGATGACATCTTTGAGATAAAGCACCATGTCTCCTTCAAAGATACTGAGAAGCTCGTTGAGGGAGAGTTCCACGATGGGCAACGGGGAATCCATATCAAACTCTTCCCCTTCTTCGCCTCCGACAAGTTCTTTGATAATGGGGATGTAGATTTCGCCGATGGTTTCTCTGACTTCGCTGATATTGGAGGAAACCGCCCAATACATTGCTGGTTCGGCAGGGAGAATATTCAATAGCTCGGGGGCGAGGCCATCCCCCATGGCGGCGGCAAAGGGGTTTTCTTCGCTGAGCAGATACTCGGAGTGCACATGAATCTTGCCAGGCTCAAAGTTCAGGCCCATGGCGATTTTCATGTTCTTAAAAATGGAGAAGGCGGGGTTGTTGAACAAGGATTCAAGCAGCTGTTTTTCTTGCTCGGAGGCTTCAGCCATTTGGGCGATATCCATGAACCGTTTGTAATCCATGTAAACTGGACGTCATCTTTTGACTTCTGGTTGTGGGCCAGAGCCTCTGGAACTTCGGCGTCCTCAGCAGGAGTCAGGAACTGGAGGGCTTGTTCACGTAACCATGCGGCTGGTTCTGGCAGCCCCTTTTTCTGCTTCTTATTTTTGATCGAAGAGTGGATCTCGCTGTAATTACTACCCAGCAAAAGGAGTTCATTCTTTCCGTAGGCGAGGGTGAATGTGTTCTCATCTTCGAAGGTTAGGACTGTGTTACCGTCTACTGATTCTTTTGTGATGGAAGGTACACCTTCCTCCTGGTCGGCATATTCCATAAGGTTGGTAATCAGTTTATGTAGAGCTTTTGTGTCCTTTATGCCAAGGCTCAGGCCGCCGACGATTGCGGGTTCTACAATCTCGCCTTTTCTCTTCTTGGAGAGCTTGGAGCTGAAATCAGCAAAGAAGTGAACTTGTTGATCGAGATCGAGCCCACTTTCCTTGGGTTGTTTGAGGATTTCCTGAAAAAACATGGGAATCTTTGCCAACTCCTTGCTGGGCACCATATCGAGTAACGTCAGGTCTTGGTAGCCGGACTTTTCCAGCAATTGGCCTCCTCGGACTGACAGGAGAAACATGGGATCTTGCGGTACTCCGGCATGGAGTCCGGAGCAGGCTAGGAGGAAAGAGGTGAGGAGTATGGAGTGGATTTTCATAATAATTCTGGAAAGTCAGGTTTCAGGTCTAGAAAGTAGCGATTCTATTTCTTCTTCTTGTTCTTCTTTTTCTTGGTGGAATCAGTCCGTGAAGCTCCAAGTTCGTTCAAGGTTGTGGAGACCAGTCGGCCAACATATCCTTTGAAGCGGCCATCTACATCATTGGGAACCAGTGGCATGGATTGCATTTTCGGCAAAAGGGGACGGGACTTTTCATCCAGATGATCGACCGCATTCATGGCCAACATTGCGGGGAAAGCTCCATTGACTTCGGGATCAATCAATTGCCCAAGGGTATGCACGGCCTTTTTGACGTCGGATTTATCGCCATATTTGCCCAAGGCTTCGGCAGCAATGGCACGAACGTAGGGGGACTTGTCCGACAGGGCGTCAAGGAGTACAGCTTTGCCGATTTTGACACCTTCTTTCTCTTGCATGAGAAGGCCCATGGCACCCCAGTAGCGGACTGCGGAATCGTCATCTTCCAGAAGTTTTGTAATGGATGGCAGATTGTCTTTTTGAAGACTGGTCGCCAATTCGGCGGCATTGAAGATTTTCTCAAATGGATACTTCTCATCATCGTGACCCATTTCATAAGGTGTGCTTCCTGATGAACGTTCATGAATCTCACCTTCGGGAAGAAAGCCAACGTCCCGAATGCTGGCGGTATGTTGCCGCAGAGCTTTCCGCATTTTGGCAAGGACGTCCTTGTGGTCGCAGGAGCAACCGCCCTCTTTGATGAGGTTGTTCACTTCATCAGGATCTTTGTAGAGATCGTACAATTCTTCAGCCGGTTTCGTTTTCCAGAAATGACTTTGGGCTGCATTGAGTTTCCCTTCATCGTAAAGCTGCTTCCAGACTTGGGTCGTCGGGGTGATAAACATGTAGCCGACATGCTGACCGTAGAGCTTGTGGGGCATGTAGTTGCGAATGTAGATGTAGCGTTCCCCGACAACGGTGCGAACCATGTCGTAGCGTTCATCCATGCGGCCTCGGAATCCAAATCCGTACTCCTGTGGCTTGGTGTTGTATTTGCCATGGAACGCATGTCCCTGGAAATGAGCGGGTGGCTTTTTCCCGGCAAGGCTGAGTAAGGTTGGCGCCAAATCAATGAAACCGACCCTGCGGTCTGTCTTCCCGCCAACTTTGTATTCTGGAGAGCGGAGGTCCTTAAACTTTTCAGGGATGTGAACGATCAGCGGCACATTCAAACCGGAGAAGTAGGGCCAGCGTTTGCTGCGTGGCATTCCGGAACCGTGGTCGCCGTAATAAAAGATGATGGTATCTTCTGCCAACCCGGCTTCTTTGAGCTCCTTGAGCTTTGCCCCCACCATGGCATCCATTTCCGTCATTTTGTCGTAATACTGAGCCCAATCCTGACGGACTGCCGGATGATCCGGGTGGTAGGCAGGAACCCGAACCTTCTTCGGGTCATGAACTGCATTGTGGGGGCGTTTGCGAATCTGGCTCTCGTGGCTGACAGTAAAGTTGAAAATGGCGAAGAATGGAGAGCCTTTCGGACGGTTCTTCCAATGTGCCTTACGGCTGCTTTCATGCCAGGACTCCCCAGTGGCTCGAAGGTTGTAGTCCTGTTTGGAATTATTGGTGCAGTAGTAGCCGAGTTCCCGCAGGTACGTCGGGTAGAACTGAAAATCCGATGGCAAACTCGCCATACTGCGCATGTGCTCAGAGCCGGTGGACGGAGGATAAAGCCCGGAAATGATGGTAGTCCTGGCTGGAGCACAAACCGGAGCATTGGAGATAGCCCTAGTGTAAATCAAACTCTTCTTCGCCAGGGCATCGAGGTTTGGGGTCGCGGCAAATTGGTCTCCATAGCATCCGAGATGTGGCCCGTTGTCTTCTGAAGTAATCCACAGAATATTCGGAAGGACTTTTTTTCCTGCATGGGAAAAGTTTAGCAAACAAACAGAAGCAAGAAGAACGGGGAGGAGACGTATCATTTCTAAGAAATAGGAATGGAAGCTGGCCTGACCTTCCGAGATCAGGCCAGCATTTAGAAAAAGGTGAAATCAATCAGGCTTTGATGTCGAAGCAGTAAAGGATTTCCTGATCACGGAGATAAAGCTTGCCGTTGGAAATGACGGGGTGGGTCCAGACTTTCCCGGAAGGGGAACGTTGGGTGGTTTGTGGAGATAATTGGAAACGCCCACGTTCCTTCCAGCCTTTGGAACTAACATCAATCAGAACAACGTTCCCAGTGCTTTCTTCCAAAAGGTAAAACTGGCCGTCGGCACAAGCGATGGCTCCTTTGCGAAAGGCCTTCTTTTCATTCCAAACCATTTCTCCGGACATGAAGTCCTGACAGAGCCAGCCTCCGCCATCGGAGTATCCATACAAGTGGTCACCAACTTTGATCACACCGCCGTGGTGATTCTTCATCACTTTGTTGACGTAGACATCGGAAGGGGAGTTGTTCCCAATTTTGACCAGTTTGCATCCCACTCCGTACCCGGAGGCGATGTAAACATGACCATCGCTGTAAATCGGGGTAGGGATCACCGCAGTGCGGCCCGTCCAGTCGGATTGCCAGAGAAGTTTTCCGTCCGATGCACGAACTCCGGAAAGTGCTTTTTGAGTCAGCTGAACATACTGACGCTCACCATTGTGAACGATGGGGACAATGGAAGAATACTGAGCCCCGTCAGGGAAGGCTTTGGAAGTCCAGTTGGTTTTGCCGGTCTTTTTGTCCAGTGCGACCATGAGGCCGCCGCCTTTGCTTCCACCTGGTGTGCAAACCACCTGATCTCCGTCGACCAACACTGATTCACAATATCCCCAGCCTGGGACTCGGCCTTTAAAATCCTTCACCAAGCTCTTGCTCCAGACCTTAGAGCCATCGGATGCCTTGGCACAGAGCAATTCTCCAGAAGCGGCCAAGGCATATACTAGGCCATCGCTTACGGAAGGTGTTGCCCGAGGTCCATCTCCCCACTTGTTTTTAAAATGTCCACCAAAGGAAGTGCTCCAAAGACGTTTTCCTGTATTGGCATCAAATGCCAGGAGATTGCATTTCCCGTCAATCAGCCCCATGGTAAACAATTTTCCATCCACGACAGAGAATCCGGCATAGCCAAGACCGCCTTCTTCACTCAACCAAACTTTTTTTGGGCCACTACTGGGCCAACTTTTCAGGAGTCCGGTTTCCGTGGAAATGTCATCGCGGTTTTCGCCTCTCCATTGTGGCCAATCACCTGCCAGGAGTGAAGTGGAGAACAAGGAGCAGGCACTGATCATACTGATCGCCAGAACTTTGGATTTGAGAGGTTTTCTTGTCATAATGGTTGTTGTTGGAGATTGGATTGTACGAAAAATAGGCGTAACATAGATATAACCGCAAAAGGAAGGATGATTGACCTTTTGTGTTACTCACTTTTTCTCAACATCAAAATCTCCAGCATTTCATTTCACCACTATGAATCCCGAAGTTCTCAACTACATGGTCGGCGTCGAAGCCGCCCAGGACGCCAATTACACATTCATCGAATCCATTGCGAAAGCCTTGGACGAGACCGTAACCAAAATCGAAGATTGGAGGAAAAAGTCGGAAGAGGAGGGTTTTGATTTCGTCGAGACCAGCATGCAGGCCGTACAAGGCACTGCCATGGCGATTGTTCATGGAATCGTAGACTTCAGTCTCATCCAATACATGGACTCCTGTGAAACCGGCACCATCGCCTACGCCCACGAAGAAAAGGACGAAGACGGCAATGTCACAGCTCAGGAGGATCCTTACTTCGAAGAGTACGACGAACCGAAAAAAGGTAATGGCCTGCTCTTTAATATTAAGACAATCCGCGACCTTCTCCTCGAACACCAGACTGTGCACGATGAACGTGGCATGGAGTGGGGTTCTCCTCACGGATGTCCGGAAGACGGTCGCAATGCGTACGATCAACGTGCCCGTCTCATCCAACACCTGGAAAAAATCATCCAGAAAATCGAAGGAAACCGTGGTCACTTCGCCTAAAAAGGAACCAGACCTTTTTTCCAAAAAAAACCTGCGTAAGGGAGCCGCAGGTTTTTTTATTTAAATAGGGGTATAGCGCTGTATTAGCAGTTGCGTCTAAAGCATTACACATTTTCTTAATTTTCTTTCATCCCAATCATCCAATGAACTCACTCAAGCATACCCTCTCTCTCCTCCTTACCCTCAATCTCTGCATCCTTCCCCTTTCCGCCGTGGACATCGAAGAGGAAGAATGGGAGGACATCTTGGAGATGGGGGAGCACGTTCACGAAGAGCTGCTGGAACTCACTGAAGAACAAGCCGAAATTTCTGAAGTTCTTCAGGAATTGAAGCGTGAAGTTCAAGAGGTGGAGGAAGAAGAAAGAGAGCACATTGAGCGTGAATTGGCTTACCTCAAAATCGAGACTCAAAGCCTCAAAACCTTGATCCGGCTCCATGAGAACCTGCTCTCAAAGCATAAATCTGTACTGGAAGCCCAAGAAAGGGACAATGAAGAAGCGTTTGAGCAAACCCTGGATGATTTTTACCGCACGGAGGATGGCTTTCACATTCGCAAAGAACTCGTCTACCTGAACCAGGAAAAGAAGATTCTGGGGACGGAACTCAAATTCCTGAAAGAACACGGGGAAAAACGAGAAGCCAAAAGAGTAGAGATGGAACTTCACCAAGCTGAACTCAACCTGGTCGCCCACATTAAACTACTCGAAAAATGGGAACAACTGGAAGTCCTATGGAAAGAAAA
>CAYSOI010000189.1:0-2899 GCA_964432425.1 uncultured Opitutales bacterium
GCTTCCTCTGTTATAGGGAGGCGATTGATCCCCTTCAATAAATTAAGGCGTTTCTCCACAGCATCTTGGTCTCCTCGACTAGCTTCCAACAATACGATATCCGAAATAAAGCATTGAGATTGATGTCTTGCTGTTTGCCACCACTGGATCGCAAGCAACTGCCTTGCTGCAGAAATGATATGGCTAGCGGGTCTT
Organism: uncultured Opitutales bacterium; assembly: GCA_964432425.1. Taxonomy (GTDB): domain Bacteria; phylum Verrucomicrobiota; class Verrucomicrobiia; order Opitutales; family JABJCN01; genus JAYPDO01. The sequence goes on from CAYSOI010000189.1 coordinate 196, forward strand.
GCGACTACAAAACTTGGGATAGATGTTTCTATGTAAACTTTATCCACCTTGGATCGCTATTGGTAGGCTTACTCCTTTACGCCTTCCAGAACTCCGCAATGTACGAGAGTGGGCACAATGTTGTGGGCGGGCTTGAGTCCTGCTTTGGTCAGCATGTCCCGGTACTCGGCTGCACTGTAGGCCCGACCTTCGGTAAGAGTGAATAGGGCGGCTGAGTACAAGGCGATGGGGAGAGGACCATCGAGTTCATCATTGAGGAAGACGTCGTGAATCCAGACTTTTCCACCAGGCTTGAGGCGGTCTGCAGATCGTTGTAAGAGCTGTTCGCATTCGGGAACATCCCAGTCATGCAATATATTGGAGAGTAAAATGCCATCGCACTTGGGTAGATCGTCTGAGAACATATCACCAACACGTAATTCCACCTGATCTTCGACGCCATATTCCTGAATGAACTCTCTGGCCACATCCAGAACTTGCTCGCTATCTATTACGATGGCTTTGAGGCCCGGATTCTTTTGAGCCAAGGCGATGCTGTAGATGGCACTCCCGCCTCCAAGATCCAGTATTGTCTTCACTCCATGCAAGTCCAGCCTTGCAGCCAAATAGGGGGCAACATTTTTGGCCCGTCCAGCCAGGGATAAGGTCAACTGACGAGCCTCTCTGGATTTGTGCATGGCACTGTCCATCCCCTCTTTGAAAATAAATGCGGCTCCATCCGAATTTTCAGCCCCTCGGGGAGCATTGGTTCTCAGTCGATCGAGAAACTCAATGGTTCCGGGGCTGTCGGCTCCAAGCCGAAGATAACCGTCAATGTTGTAATCGAGAAAATCTCCCAGGTGTTCAGAGGCCAAGTCAGTGGAGGAATATTTCCCTTCGGCATCTTTATGGATCAAACCCATCGCCCTTAATGCTGTCATCAAGACCTGCATGGGACGTTCTTCCAGTTGAGCGTTCTCCTTCAGGTCCTCCCAGGAAATGGGTTCTCCGTGGAGATGATCAAATAACCGGAGATTGCAAACTGCATTGACCAGAATCTCTGTGGCATAGTTACCACGGAAAAGTTCAAAGATGGGTGTGGGATCCGTTGTCGGAAAGGTGATTGCAGAATTCTTCATGGCGAGGGAAAGCGTATGGAGTGGATAGCTGGAAATCAATCAGCCTGAATAAGGATGGTTCTTCTCCATGGGGAAGCCAGTAAAAAACGTAAAGTTGGGTGTCGACATAAGCTACAATTTCATTTGGCGTTCCAATCTCACTCCTTTCATCCATTCTTTTGCAATGAAATACGTCCCGGCCCTTCTCCTTCCTCTGTTATTTACCTTCAGTTTGAATGCTGAAGCAAAGAAAACGAATATCGTGTTCTTCTTTATTGATGATTTGGGGTGGACCGATGTGGGTTTTATGGGATCGAAATATTATGAAACGCCTCACGTAGACAAATTAGCTTCCGAAGGCATGGTGTTTGATAATGCCTACGCCAATGCTCCCAATTGTGCTCCCAGCCGGGCTTGCCTGATGTCGGGTCAATATCCACCCCGTCATGGAGTCTACACTGTCGGGGATCCCAAGCGTGGAAATCATACCCTTCGCAAACTGGAACCGACTCCGAATGCAACTACCTTGGGCGATGAATTCATCACCATAGCCGAAGCTCTCGGAAGCAATGGCTATACCTGTGCCACGATGGGGAAATGGCACTTGGGGAAAGATCCCACCACGCAAGGGTTCCATATCAACATCGCTGGCCGAGAGTGGGGGAGTCCATCCGGAGGCGGTTATCACAGTCCCTATAAATACCCGAATCTGGTAAATGAAGAAAAGGGTGAATATTTGACAGACCGCTTGGCAGTAGAAGCCTGTGAGTTCATTGAAGATCACAAAGAGAAACCCTTCTTTCTCTACCTCACTCACTACACCGTCCACACACCAATTCAGGCCAAGGAGGAGTTGACGAAAAAGTACGAGGAAAAACCCACGCATGGAGGCCATGTGAATGCCAAATATGCTGCCATGATCGAAAGTATGGACGATAGCATTGGAGCTGTTCTCAGCAAACTTGAGGAGCTGGGCCTTGACCAGAATACCATGGTCATCTTCTTCTCAGACAATGGTGGGCATGGCGGGGTCACCTCCAATGCACCTCTGAAAGGCTCCAAAGGCATGCTCTACGAAGGCGGAATTCGAGAACCCTTCATTGTCAAATACCCCGGCGTGACCCCCTGCAACTCCGTCTGCCATGAACCTATTATCGGAATTGATTTATATCCTACCTTTCTCGCCGCCACCGGCTCCAAAGCTCCGAAGGATTACACTTTGGATGGAGCAAACCTCCTTCCACTCCTCAAGGACCCCAACGCCTCTCTGGGCAGAGACGCCATATTCTGGCATTTTCCGGCCTATCTTCAGGGGTACACCGAAAGACATGGAGCCTTTCGCACCACCCCCGCCGGAGCCATCCGATCCGGAGATTGGAAACTGATCGAATACTTCGAGGACGGCACTTTGGAACTCTACAATCTCTCCCAGGACATCGGTGAAGACAACAACTTGGCCGCCAAGGAAACCGCCAAACGCGACGAACTTCTCAATATGATAAAAGCCTGGCGGAAGTCAGTGAATGCACCCGTGCCCACCACTCCCAATCCTTTGTACACAGGCAAAGCTCCCGGGAAGAAAGGAAAAAAGGGGAAGAGGAAGTAGA
>CAYSOI010000189.1:2999-7976 GCA_964432425.1 uncultured Opitutales bacterium
TATAATTTCCGATCGTTCTTCATTCAGCTTTTGGTAATCCGATAGAACTGTCATTTCAAATTCGATTCTTGCGTTTTCATCCGCACTGAAGATCAGGGTTTCTGCGGCCAGAACTTCCTTCTGTAGTATTGTCGAGACGGCTCTCAAGTTCGACAGGTCCACAGGTCTGCTGCAAATCGATTCTAATTCAGTTTGAAGTGAACTGCATTTCAGGGAACCCACGGATTTGGAAACAGATTTAGGAAACAAAATGCCTATATCCACATCACTGTCCGGCTTCGCATAGTCTGTGGTGAGCGATCCATACAGATAAATTGCAACAACCTCAGGATAATGCTTAAGGATGACCTCAGAGATTCGCTTTCCGGTCATGCTAAGGCAAAATGCTTCTGAATCCATAGTCATGGGCGGGAAGCTTTTTGAATGCGGTTGAGTTCTTGCCAAAGAGTTGTGGCGATGCGGCGGTGTCCACGGGCATTGGCATGAGCGCCGTCGAGGGTATGTCCGGGCGCCAGAGTGTCGTGGAGGCTGATAAAGTGCCAGTTGTTGGCTTTGGCGGTGGATTCGAAGGCGGTTGCCAGTTTGCCCAACCATGCTGGTGAATCTTCGTCAAAACCTGAGTTTTTTAGTCGTTCGTTGAACTCAGAGGGAACCATGGTTGGCGGGGAGACCAAAACCATCTTCGCCTTGGGAGCTTTCTTTGCAAAGGTCTGTAGAATCCTGGCCATGTTCTGCGCCGTTTGGTTGACAGTCTCTTGGGTTTGACCGTGAACACGCAGATCATTGGCACCCAGTTGGAGGAGTATCCAGTCTGCATCAGCAGGAATTTTGGGGAGAACTTCGTTCATCCGGCGAAGGTAGGAAGTTGTGGGCCAGCCACTTCGGCCCTGAGCCAGGACTTGCAGTTGTGGCCCACCAATGTGATCCACTAATGCGGGAAAACCCTTCTCTTGCGGCACGCCTTCGGCCGCAGTCATGGAATCTCCAGGAATGACCAGCTTGCCTGAGGGCGGAGCGGGTTGGTATTCCTGCACTTTTACTTTCGCACGGGCGCTCAAATCCTGGAACTTTTGCGATTCCTTCGAGGCTAGGTTGTTTTTTTCATTGGGATCTGCCTCCAGATTGAAGAGGAATTCCTGCTCCGGAGTCTGGAGATATTTCCAGGAACCTTGGCGTAGGGCGATCCATCCCTTTCGTTTCAGTTCAGCATGAGAGCCGGTTTGCCAGAGGAGTTCCCGGTTTTCATCACAGCGGCTGGACTTGGGAGCCAGGATCAACTCCTTCAGGCTTTTGCCGTGAACGCCAACAGGAGGTCGGGTTTCGGCGAGATCACAGAATGTCGGAGCAAAGTCGAGAGCCCAGGTTATGGCATCGGTTTCGGTATTGGCAGGGATTTTTCCGGGCCAGCGGAAGATACAGGGCACCTTGATGCCGCCTTCAAAGAGCGTTGCTTTATCTCCACGAAGAGGCAGATTGCTGCCACCATAAACCGGGTCGCCACCATGGTCGGTGAGGAAAATGACTAGAGTGTCTTTCTCCAGTTTGGTTTGCTTCAAGGTTTCCAGAATTCTTCCAATGCCATCGTCCAGATTGACTGTCATGGCTGCGAATTCCCGCCGTACTTTGTCTTTGATGTGGGCAACCCGCTTCAGGTCTGATGCCTGGGCCTGCATGATGTTGATTGGCTTTTGGTTCTTCGGATCCCAGCCTTTGCCAAAGTGCGGAGCGTTGTAGGGCAGGTAGAGAAAGAAGGGTTTATCCAGAGGTGGCTTTTTTAGAAAGGATACGACTTCATCCGTAATCAACTCCGTGGCATAGCCATTTTCCGAAACATGCTTTTGTTGGTGATACCAGTCGGGGCGGTTGCCGTAAGTCATGGTGAAGTAATCAATGCAACCTCCGGTGTGGCCAATAAAGGTGTCAAAGCCGTGATGAATGGGGAGAAAGGATTTTTTGGCATGTCCGAGATGCCACTTGCCAATCAAGGCAGTATGATAACCGGCGTCGCGAAGTTCTTGTGCAAAAGTGGGCTCTCCGGGTTGAATGCCGCGGTCCGGATCATTCATAAACATCAGGGCATGGAGCAGTTGGTCCCGGGATGTGGTCGGGTTTCGACCAGTCAACAGACCAAAGCGGGAAGGCGTACAAATGGAAGAGGCCGAATAGAAGTTGGTAAACTTCAGGCCTTCCTTGGCCAGGCGGTCGATGTTGGGAGTGGGGATTTCACTTCCGTAGCAGCCCACATCGTTGACGCCCTGATCATCAGTGAAGATCAGGATGATATTCGGGCGATCTCCCCACAGAATGCTTCCGAACAGGAAATAGGTCAGTAGTGCGAAGCGATTCATCATTCTGCAGAATTATTCACTCCAAAATGCAGGACACGGACTGCGGTGCCTTTGCTGGCCTTGTTCTTCTCTTTGGAAATCCGAAGAACAGCCGTGTGGGCGGAATCAGACAGGTCGGTGGCTAAAATTACGGTTCTGGGATAGTGAAGACCTCGGCTGTAGCGGTGATGAAGATCCACCTTGCCGTAGGGTTTTCCATCGACTTCCACTTCAATCATTCCGGCATCGGGTCCAGCCAGAACGTAGGCTGCCAGAGTGTTGCCGGAAAACTTGACTTCGGTCTTCGCCCCAGGCTGTTCCGCACAGAAGAGTTTCATGCCTGCAAAGGTGTTTCGGAAGCCGCCTTTGATGCTTTTCCAATCGGGGACATACCAGGTGAAACCGTTATTGAGGGATACATTACAGCCGGAGAGGAAATGTCCGTGAAAGTAGCTTCCTTCGTCCAACACTTTTGCTGGAAGTGGATGCGGGGTGACTTTGTTGGCCGTCTTCTTTTTCCAGGCTTCCTCCATGATTGCGATGGCACCTTTGGCGGCCAGGGTATTTCCCGGTTTCTTGGGATGTACACCTCCGTATTCCTGCCAGGTAAAGGTGTCGGCCTTGATTTGGTCCGCCAATTCCCGTGCTACGTAATTGGTCGGAATGCCGTAGTGCTCATGAACTTTGTTGTGAGCCTCCACCGAGATCGGAGTTTTCCCTTGTTTGATCAGGTCCAGCATGCCGAGGTTTACAAAGTGGGTGCCAATAATGTCGAGATTGGGACTGTGCGTACGGGCTTGGCGAATGATGCCTTCCATTCCGCGAACTGCATTCTTCAGACTGTGAGCCGCATCCTGGTCATCATTGACTGCAAATTCGACAAAGAGCAGGTCCACATTCTTTTCCAGCACATGGCTGCGAAGGCGGAAGGCGCCGGAAGTAGAGCAAGTCGAGGAGATGCCGGCATTGACGAAGGTGAACTTGGTTTTCGGAAATCGTGCTTCCAGCCATTCTGCGAGAATGGGACGGTAGCCCTCCATCTGCGTGATGGAGCCGCCGATGAAGGCGACGGTTCCTTTTTTCTCTACTTCGAATTTGTGGAGAGAATTCTGAAGACTTCCGCGAAGGATCTGATTACGGTTCAAATCCGCATTCAGGAGCGTACAGGAAAAGATGAAAAAGGAGAGAAGTGCGATGGGTTTCATGATGATTGGAGGAATGTGGATTACACCACTGTGTACAAATGAAAAGAAGTGAAAGTTTTCACCCAAGAAGAATTTATCTTGGATTCCTTCTCGAATGAGCTTTGTTGAGGGCACGAATTTCAAAACCACTACCATTATGAAAAAACACCTCCTCCTTCTGCCCATTCTTCTCATTGCTCAATTCCTTATGGCTGGAGAAAAGCCCAACATCGTTCTGATCATCACAGATGACCAAGGCTACGGAGATCTGGGCTGTACGGGAAATCCGATCATCAAGACGCCCAATATTGATAAATTGGCCAATGAGTCGGTTTGGTTGAGTGATTATCATGTGGCTCCTACTTGCTCACCAACCCGGGCCGCTCTGCAAACAGGCCACTGGACCAATCGCACCGGCGTGTGGCACACAATTATGGGACGTTCGATGCTGCGGGACAATGAAGTCACGATTGGGACGATGCTCAAAGAGGCGGGTTACGAAACCGGAATGTTCGGCAAGTGGCATCTGGGAGACAACTATCCCTACCGTCCGGAAGATCGTGGCTACACGGAAGTTTACCGCCACGGCGGAGGTGGAGTCGGGCAAACCCCCGATGTCTGGGACAACAGTTACTTCGACGGCGGTTACTTCCACAATTCCAAGATCGTTCCTGCCAAAGGGTTTTGCACGGATGTCTTCTTCGAGCAGGCACACAAATTCATGAAGCAATGCACAAAGGAGAAGAAACCTTTCTTCGCTTACATCAGCACCAATGCTCCTCATGGTCCGTTGCATTGTCCCCAGAAGTATCTCGATATGTACAAGGACCAATCTTTGGGTCTGGCTTCTTTCTTTGGAATGATCACCAACATTGATGACAATGTCGGCCAAACCCGGAAGTTCCTGAAAGAACTGGGCGTTCACGACAACACGATCTTTATCTTCACCACGGACAATGGAACGGCTGGCGGAGCGAGGATCTTTAATGCAGGAATGCGTGGTCAAAAGGGCAGTGAATATGATGGCGGCCACCGAGTGCCATTCTTCCTGCATTGGCCAGCTGCCAAGATGAACAAGAAGCACGTCGTTCCAACTGTATGCCATGCGGTGGACGTGGCCCCGACTCTTCTCGATATGATTGGAGCCCCATCTCCCTGTGATGTGAAATTCGACGGAGTTTCCCTGAAGCCCCTGATGACACCAGGCACCAAAGTCCAATGGCCGGAACGTTTTCTCGTCACTGACTCTCAACGGGTAAAAGACCCCATCATGTGGAGAAAGTCCTCCGTCATGTCCCAGCAATACCGCTTGGTCAATGGCTCTCAATTGTATGACATCCAGAAAGATCCCGGTCAAAAGGATGACATTGCCAAGAAAAACCCCAAGCAGGTCGCCAAAATGAGGGCTTTTTATGAAAAATGGTGGGCAGAGCTGGAACCAACCTTTGCACAGACGACCGAGTTGC
>CAYSOI010000190.1:0-7896 GCA_964432425.1 uncultured Opitutales bacterium
CTGGAGGGGATTCAATATGCCACCAATCTGACTTCATTGAACGTTCGCCGAAATGATATTTCCGATATAACCCCGCTAGCCAGTCTCACGAAACTCAAGGTACTGGAGATTGATTCCAATAAGAAAATCACAGACCTCACGCCGCTTCAGGACCTCCTACTCATTGAACGGCTGAATGTAGCTGGCACATCTATCAGTGACCTGACTCCGATCGTCAACATCCCTACGCTCAGTAACTTAACCATCAGTGCCACCAATGTCTCAGACTTATCGCCATTGATTGAGCTAAAGGACCTTCTGCAAGTCCTTTCCTTCTCCTCATTACCTCAGTTAACGACACTGGAACCGCTCCAGCACATGACCAAATTGAGGACCATCAACATGAGTTCCTTACCGGACTTGGACCTCACGCCACTGAGCCAAGTCACCTCAATGCGTAGCATCACTGCCACCAGAGCCAACTTTTCAGACCTCAGCCCCTTAGGAGCCTTGGTCGATATTACTTTCCTAAACTTTGAGTATGGAAAAATGACCAGCCTGGATGGTTTGGAAACACTAAGCAAAGTGACCAAGCTCAAGCTACGCCGCGGAAGTCTGGTAGACATTTCCGCCATGGCTGGGATGACTGCACTACAAACCCTGGAGATGGAAGAAAATGATGTGGTGGACATCTCCCCGTTGGCCGAACTTCAGGAACTCGTAATCGTCGACTTGGACAAAAATGATGTGGTCGATGTGTCCCCGCTGGCGAACAAGGCAAAACTGAAAACCCTCTCACTGAGGGAAAACAATGTTTCCACCATTGATCCTCTGGTCAATCTCCCCCTACTGGAAACCCTCGACCTCGAGAAAAACGACATTCTGGAAATCGACAATCTGGCGAACCTCCCCTCTCTCAAAACACTCAATCTCAATCACAATGAGATCATTTCCATTACGGCACTGCAGAATCTAACTTCCCTGCAGACCCTCTACATCTCGGGCAATGGCATCACCGACATCTCCCCGGCCACCAACATTCCAACATTGGTCAATCTCTACGCCGCTCAGAACCTGATTACCGAATTGCCCTCATTGACCAGCCTCAAAGACCTCAAGGTTCTGGATTTAAACAAAAACCAAATCACCGACCTTTCTCCAGTCTCCGTCTGCACAAACCTGATCAGGTTATTTGCGGATGAGAATGGAGTCACCACCCTGGGCAACTGGCAAAACCTCACCGAACTGGACCTACTCTACCTGCGTAAAAACCAAATCACCGACTTCTCCACGATTGGCCACTGCGCCAAACTCAAAGAAGCCTACATCAATGACAACCCTGCAACCATATTGGGTGACTGGAGTAAGTTAACCATCCTATGGAAACTCTACGCTTACAACTGCCAACTACAGGACTTATCAGGCTTGGCGAACTGTTCGAAACTCAAAGAAATCCAAGCCTTCTCCAATGACATTTTCACTCTCGGGAATTGGAGTGCTCTCACAGAACTGCAAACCCTCAAGCTGGAGAGAAACCGAATTCGTGACATTTCTACGCTCAGTAACTGTACGGCATTGAAGAGCCTCGACCTCACTTATAATCACATCAACACCCTTGGGGACTTCTCAACGCTCGTCGCCCTGCAAACCCTTCGCCTCAACTACAACCAGTTATCGCAGGTCCACGAAGTTGGAGGCGCAGTCAATCTGAAAGAACTCAACCTCGCCTTCAACAGCATTGAAGACATCCAGTTTCTGGAAAACCTGACGAAATTGACGCGGCTCGAACTCAACAACAATTTGATTCAAGGAGAGATCACCCTCCCCGACCGCCTGGCCAAACTCACCTATTTCTTCCTCTACGACAACCAGATCTCAGAAATTCATAATACCGAAGCACTTCAGGCCATCTCAACCAGAGGGCATGAATTGCGGCTCCAATTGAACTTTCTGGATGTTGCGGAAGGTTCGCCGATGAATGCATTCTTTGCCGAATTGATAGCCCGCAACCAAAGTTCCAACCCAAGGATTATTTCCTCTCCACAATTTGACCCCACCATCGATTACGACAATGACGCCCTCCCCAGTGACTGGGAACTGCTGCACAAGACCAATGCCATAAGAGCCAATGCTCAGCAGGATCCAGATGGCGACCTCTACACGAACCTGGAGGAATTTCAAAATAACACGGATCCGACAGACCCGGAATCCTTTCCCACCTTTGCCCCCACAGCCATACAACTGTCCACAAACCACGCCCCTGAAAACGCGGAAGGCTTGACCATTGGAACCCTCTATGCCCACGACCTGGACTCCGCAGGAGGGTTTGAAGCCATTCCCGGAGAACTTTCCTGGGAGGAGGCAAGAAAGGCTGCGGAAGACAACGGCGGGCATCTGGCCACGATTAACTCCAGGTATGAAGAAAGGCTCCTTTTTACCTCAACCCAAAGCTCTCTTCGAAACCGACAGTACTGGATCGGAGCGACAAACTCAGCAACCCAGGGGGAATGGACTTACTGGGTCAACGGCGAACCCATGCTTTATTATCCATGGGCAAAAGGAGAGCCCAACGGTGGAACCGGTGAGCCCTTCCTTGAACTCTACCTGCATAACACCCTTCCCTACACCACCTCCCCCTACAATACACCCCAATATTTCCCTGCGAAACCCAGCAAACTCGACCTCGTGCCAGGAGCCCTCGAATCCCTGGCATTCCTGACCTATGACATCTCGAACCTGGACCTGGATCAGAATCAGGGCACTTTTTCGACCATTCCAACCGGAGCCCCCCAACACTACTCAGGGACCTTGTCCGTTCGAAGTTCACATTTCTACCAGTCCATCAATAACAACTTTACGGCCAAAAACCATTTTACCGCAGTATTTAGAGGATACTTCCATGCAGACAAAGCCGGTACCTACGAATTTGGAAACGAATCCATTTTAGGCAAAATGGCATTCTGGATCGACCTCGACCAGGACGGAGTCTTCGAACACAAGGGAGACCAAGGCTATGAATCGATGGTCAAAAACTGGGGAACCGGATACACTACGGTGGAATTGGAAGCAGGCTATTACCCTATCTGCATTCTTCACACCGTAGACACCGGAAGTGCGATTATCCTGCCAACCTACAAAGTTCCCGGCGGAGAACACATCACGATCCATCCGGCAGAACAAACACAACACTGGTTTGCCAGACCCATTGAAGATTTTGGAGTCCATTCCGCCTCACTTCCATGGAATGATGAATTCGAACCATCACGCCAGGGATACATCCTGGAAAAAAGCCCGACCTTTGAACTGGTCGATGGTGAAGGCGCAACCCACAACGAAAGCTTCGCAATCTCCAATGCCCAGCTCAAGCTCGTACAGCCACAAGACTTTGAGCAAACCCCGACACTCTCCGTCCGGGTAAAAGTCACAGACCGACACGACCTTTCCTATGAACAAATCCTCTCCATTTCCCTTGAAGACGTAAACGAGCCCTCCACCAACGTAGGCCTTTCCACCACTCAAACCCCGGAAGATCGCCCCGCAGGCAGTATGGTCGCCATCATCTTCACCGAAGATCCCGACCAAAATGACACTTTCTCCTATGAACTCGTGGAGGGAGCAGGAGCAGACGACAACGCCGCTTTCACAATTCAAGACAACCAACTCCTCGCCGCCATCGTCCTCGACCGGGAAACACAAGCCACCTATTCCATTCGCCTGCGATCAACAGATGCGGCCGGACATCAGGCCGAAACCAGCTTCGTGATTGAAGCTCTGGATATGCCGGAGAATCAACCACCAACCGACATCTCGATCTCCACTACCTACATCAAAGAAAACCAACCCACGGGCACTCCCCTCGCTACCTTCTCTTCCCTGGACCCCGACCACAAAATCTTTCGTGGAGGCATTGGCACCTACAGCCTGGTCAGTTTTAAATATGCCACCTATCAGAAAGCGGTCGCTCATGCCGAAAAACTAGGAGGACACCCCGCCGTATTTACCTCTCAGGTGGAATGGGACCTCGCACTGAAACAAATCGGAAAAGAAAACCTGATTGGAAAAAACATTCTCCTCGGAGCCACCGATGCAGAAGAGGAAGGCACTTGGGTCTGGGTTACTGAGGAACCCTTTACCTACGACCGATGGGCAAGAAATCAGAACGAACCCAACAACTCGCAAGGGATCGAACATGAACTCATTATCTGGGAAGGTACCGGAGAAGAACTCCTTTGGGGCGATGCCCTACTGGGAAAAGATGCAAACGCCCCCACTCATCATTACCTACTCGAACAGCCCGTCACCTACGAGCTGGTCGCCGGCAAAGGCGATACCCACAACAGCTTCTATCGTATTCTCGGCAATAAACTCCTCTCTGAAAAACCGTCCAACTTTGAAGAAAACTCTCGTCATTCCATCCGAGTCAAAGTGACAGACAATGGCGGCCTTTCCTACGAGAAAGTTATTCTATTGGAGATTCAAGACGGACCGGATGCTCCCGTAGGCATCACCCTTAGTAAGTCTAACATTGCTGAAAACCTACCCATCCCATCTGAAGTGGCCAAGCTGTCCATCATTGATCCGGACCAAACAGAAAGTCCTTATTATACTCTTCTTACAGATTCTCCCTACTTTTACATCAAGAGAGATAGCCTGCTTACCAAAGCCCCCCTCGATTTTGAGAAAGAAGACACTTACACCCTAACGATTCAAGTAACCGATAAAGACCAACTCACTTATTCCCAGGACGTCACCATTAACATCCTGGATGCAAATGATCCTCCAACATCGCTGGCCCTATCGACCTATGAAGTCCCAGAAAATGCGCCCGCCAAATCCATTGCGGCCACACTGTCTGCTACCGACCAGGATGCAGTCGACTTCCATCGTTTCACAGTTACCGGTGGTCGCCATGCAGCTTATTTCGTTGCCAAGGGAGATGCTCTATTAACAACACAGCCCATCGACTACGAAGCGACCCCCGTACTCCACCTTACTCTCCAGGCGACCGACCGCAATAAAGCCTCAGTTGAATTACCAGTTACGATTTACGTGACTGATCAGAATGATACTCCTACGGCCATCTCCCTATCCACAACTGAATTCTCGGAAAACCTACATGAGGGTTCTCTTGTTGCTCACCTAAGCTCTCAAGACCAGGACCCAAGTTTCCAATTAATTTCCGAACCCCTGAACTGGCAAGATGCCAACACCCATGCGGAGTCCCTTGGAGGCAACCTCGCTTCATTCTCTTCTCTGAGCGAATGGAACGATATGATAACAAGCCTCAATGCCGTCCAAACCCTCACCAACTTAAATATCTGGCTGGGAGCTTCGGATGCCCAGGAAGAAGGCAACTGGCGGTGGAATGATGGATCCCCACTCATCTTTAGTCGCTGGGCAAACCCCAAGCATACCGCGTCTCTGGAGAACTACCCTCCCGATAACCTGAACGAAAACGAGCACTACCTGGCCATCTCTGCCGATACCGGGAAGCGCTTGGAATGGGACGATAGGAATGGTGAACTGGAACTGGATGGCTTCCTTCTTGAAACTGCCCCAACCTATACTCTGGTCGAGGGCAAAGGCTCCAATGATAATGTATTTTTCCAAATTGAGGGTAACCAACTGCAAATGCTTACCCCGGCTGACTTTGAAACCCGTTCACGCTATCAAATTCGACTTCAAATTACAGACAAGGGAGGCCTCACTTACCAGCAATCCTTCCTGCTCAATGTTACCGATGCCCCTGATGCGCCTTCCAGCATATCCCTGTCCTCCAATCTAATCCCGGAAAACCAACCCAAAGGACACCTGGTCGGAACCCTTTCCGCCCAAGATCAGGACGCATATGAAAAACAATATTATTCTCTCCCGCAAACCGACCAATACGATAACGCCCTCTTCACGATTGCCAAAAATCAACTACTGACCAACCAGGCCTTTGATTTTGAATCCAAGCAAGATTACTCCATCCGAATTCAGGTCACTGATAAAGACCAACAAAAATTCTTCCAAGTACTGGACTTAACCATTCTGGATACCAACGACATCCCGACCAGCATCTCCATTGACTCCTCTTCCTTGGCTGAAAACCAACCCAAAGGCACCCTCATCGGAACCCTTTCCGCTGAAGACCCGGACCCGAACGAACGCCATAGCTTCCAAGTCATTGGTGGCAAGGATCAAGCCTTGGCCTACACTAAAGGCACCACCCTCTTTGCCAGTGGACCTGTAGACTATGAAACCCAACAATCTCTGGACCTAATCATACAGGTCATCGATGCAAGGAAAGCATCTACCCAATTTCCATTATCGATCCAAATCACGGATGCAAACGATGCACCCGTAGATATCACACTGGACAACAACACCATTGCGGAAAACCTAAAAGCCGGAACCAAAGTGGGGCTGCTGACCCTTGTTGACCCAGACAAAACCGATACCACCAACCAGCCATCAGGAACGCAGCCCCAGATCGACACGGACAAGATCGGAACAAAACTCTGGGAATTTCCAACAGGAGACCGAATACATTCTGCACCCGCGATTGGAATAAACGGTACTGTCTATATCGGTTCTGATAATGGTTATCTCTATGCACTAGACAAAAAGACTGGCGCATTGAAGTGGAAATTCCAAACAGGCAAAAAGATATGGTCCTATCCAGCCATTGGTGAAGATGGTACCGTTTATATTGGTTCGGATACTGGAATTGTCCATGCATTGAATGGTAAAACCGGAGACATTCTTTGGAAATATCAGACCGATGCGTGGGATGGATGGCTCACTTCATCCTCTATTGCCGAGGATGGAACACTATACCTCAATGCCTCACATTTAATGGCACTGGATGGTAAAACCGGTAAAGTCAAGTGGAGTGATGCAGACCCCTATGGGAGCAGTTCCATTCCCGTAATTGGTACAGATGGTACAATTTTCACTCCCTCTGAAGACGGCTACTTCTTCGCAGTGGATGCTTCCCGCGGTGACACCAAATGGAAAACTTTTTTCCCAAAAACGTTTACAACCTCAGCAGCAATTGATCATCACAATAATATTTACGTAACGAATGAGTACGGATCCCTGACCGCCCTGGATGGAAAGACCGGAGAAATCAAGTGGGAGTACGAACGTGATGTCGATGAAGTCACTCCAATCATTGGAGAAGATGGCACCGTGTACATTGAAGCCTATAACAATAAGTTATATGCAATCGATGGCCAAGCAGGCACGATCAAATGGCAATTTCAAAAATTAGCACATTATAGCGCGACAAGCCATGGTGTGCCTTCAGCACTGGGAAAAGACGGAACGGTTTATACCACCGGTGATGGCATCTACGCACTGGATAGTAAAACAGGGCAATTGAAATGGAAATTCCAAACCGATGAACTCGTAACATCCTCCCCGGTAATTAGCACGGAGGGAATCGTTATTTTCGGTTCTAAAGATGGAAAAGTCTACGCAATCCAAGGATCCTCCGGTCCCGCGGACTCCCCATGGCCCATGTTGGGACAGAATGCTCAACGCACTGGCAGAGCATCACAAGGTGGAAGCATCACTTTTGAACTGACTCAGGGAATCGGCGACACCAACAATTCCAACTTTGTCATTGTCGGGAACCAACTCCAGTTGGCAGCCCCCATCAACTTCGAAGAACAGCAGACCTATTCCATTCGCATCAAAGGAACGGATTCCGGTGGTCTCTCCGTAGAGAAAACATTCCTCATCCATGCAACGAACCAACCTGACTCACCATCGATCATCACAGTTCCCGCAATCTCCATTAAGGAAACTACCTTGGGTAACTCCTTTGTCGGCATTTTTCACGTCACCGACGAAGACGACAAAGACCTTCATATCATAGAACTCATCGACCACCCCGAAGGCAAAGAAACCGACAATCAGTACTTTGAA
>CAYSOI010000191.1:0-7881 GCA_964432425.1 uncultured Opitutales bacterium
TCGTATACGTAAATACGCCTTCTGAAGCGCAGATGCGGATTGTGGAAACCCGGTTTGTTAAAGACGATGGTTTTAAAGGAACACCGACTTATCTGGACAAAGACCCGAATGCACCCGCCAATCAGGTCAATGGCATCGCTTACGAAATGCCGCTTACTGTTGAAGTGATTGACCCCGACCAAGCTAAGAACTCCGGTTCCAAAGTGCAGGTTGAGATCAGTGTCGGTGAAAACCAAACCCACGTCGTGGAGTGTGCCCTCTCCTATAGCTTCCGCGGAGGCGAAAGTCCGGAAGCTGAAATTGAAAACCCAGCTCTGCATGAAGGCCGGTTTATCGGGCAGATCCTACTCAATCTGGGGAGTGCAGACAGCCCGTCCCTGATCCCAAGACTGCCAGGTATGCCCAATAACGTAACTGGACGTGTCATTCCACCGGATACTCCGGAAGGTGATCCCATGGAAGTGCCTCAAGGCTCCGTATTTGTCTTGAATCTCACCGGCCCCGACACTGCCAGTGCGACTTATGTGGATGCCGTACGTCCTAATGATCAGGAAGAAGAAGCCCTCTCCTCCAAAGCTCGTCTGGTTACCGATGGCGTTCTTGCCATTACGGATCATGATTACGAATATTCAATGGATGTCGTTCACTTGGGCGACAAAGCCTACTTCCTAGTCATTGACCCTGACCAGGATTCCTCTGACGAACGCGACAAGATTGAAGTGACCGTGAAGACAGAGCGTGGCGAAGAAGAAACCTTCGAACTGGAGGAAACCCTTTCACACAGCGGTGCTTTCTCTGGAGCTTTCAAACTTGCTGCTGTAGAGCGTCCGACTCCAGGCAGTGAAGATGGTAAAATTGAAAGTTTCTTTGGTGAGAAGGTTACCGTATCTTACCGCGACACACGTTCCAGCTCCATTGATGAGCAGTTGGTTCTTAGTGCGGAAGCCTCCGTGGCAATTGGAACAAACGGCCTCGTCTCCTCCTTCAGTAAGGTCTTTGAAAATGAAGACCTTGCCATCCAGACACAGTTCCACGTAGCCGAAAGTTACTTCGAACTCTTCAAAAGCCATCTGGACCTTGGTCGTGAAGAGGAAGCTCAAACGGACTTGACTCATGGTCTTCGGGTTCTGCGTGAACTGACAGAAGATTATCCCAACCCGAAGTATGCGGCCCGTGTCAGCTATCTTCGTGGACAATTTGCTCAGGAATTGAAGAATTGGGATGAAGCCATCGAAGCTTACGAAGACATCATCCGCAACCATGGAGAAAGCTCTCTTGCCTCTGATGCTCAGTACAAACTGGCACAGTGCTACGAGGAAGCTGACCGTTTTGACGAAGCTCTCGAAGCCTACGTAACCTTGGCCTCCACATATCCAGACAGCCCCCTGATTGCCAACGTGATGGTTCGCATCAATGAGTACTTCTACAAAAACGAAAACTTCCCGATTGCGGCCCAGGTTGGTGCCAAATTCACGGAACGTTTCAAGGAACATGAACTGGCTCCCAAGATGGCTTTCCGTGTTGGTCAGTGCTACTACAAATCAGAAGACTTCAAGACAGCAGGGCAAGCTTTTGACAAGTTTGTGAAGCAATTCCCGGATGATAAACTCTGCTCGGAAGCCCTCTTCTGGAGCGGAGAAAGCTACCGCATGGGCAACAATGTGCCGGAAGCCTTCCGCCGCTACAATCGTTGCCGCTGGGACTTCCCGGAAAGTGATGCCGCCAAGTATGCACGTGGTCGTCTGGCCCTGCCGGAAATGCTTGAGCAATTCCAACGGGAAGCCAACGTGGAATAATCGTTGCCGGTAAGGCCTCGATTCAAAAGAAACTCATTGAAAGACAACTATGCTTCACCTTTTGGCCAATATATTCCAACTAGCCCAAGCCACACCTGGTAACGAAGAACCCGCCGCAGAACCGACGCCTCCAAACGAGGATTCCACTCCCACTGAGCCTAACGAAGAAGGCAATCAGGAAGCTGCCGATGCGACAGACGCTGCTGCTGAAGCCGCGGAACCTGGTTTCCTGGCTGACTTCTTAGACACCGGAGCCTTGGGACTCCTGCTGGATGGAGGTCCCTTCATGTGGCCCATCCTTATCCTAGGGGTTGTCGCCATCGCGGTCATCATCGAACGCTATCGCAGTTTGAAAATGTTGGATAACGACGATGCGGACCTTCGTCAGCAAGTCCTGGATCTATTGACCGAAGACCGCGTCGAAGATGCCCGGAATCTTTGCGACTCTGCAAGAGGCCCGGTGGCTGCAATTCTGTCCAATGGTTTGCGGAAATACCTGATTCTGCGCCGCCTGGGTTATGATCCGGCCAAGATTGAGGAACAGGTTCTCCAGAGCATGGAAAACTACAGTGTCCACATTGTGGCTGCCTTGGAACGCCATTTGCCGATCCTGGCTACGGTCTCCTCCGTAGCTCCCATGGTCGGATTTCTTGGGACGGTGCAAGGGATGATCGTGTCCTTCGCCAACATTGTCGCGACCATGGGGGAAGTGAACATTGTGGAAGCTGCCGCCAGTGGTATTCAGGTTGCCCTTCTAACGACCTGTTTCGGGCTTATTGTCGGCATTCCAGCTTACCTCGGCTTCAACTATTTCAGTGGAGTGATCAATGGATTTGTACTGGAAGTGGAAACGACTTCCACCGAACTCATCGAATTGATTACCCTGCAGTTGACCCTCGCTGAATCGGCGGAAAGTGCGACCAGTGTCGCAGATTCTGCCGCTGCCAGCATAGCCCAACCCAGTGTTGTCAAAGTAGCGGATGGGTAACCTTTGAGGTTCTTACTGAAGTTCTCCTCAGTTCCCCTACCCGATTGTAATCCTGGAATTGGCCCGTAATGAAAATCCGACGTCGCAACAAACTGCTTGTCGAGTCCCCGGCCAGTGCGACCAGTGACATTGCGTTCATTCTGATCATCTTCTTCCTGGTCTGTGCTTCGGTACAACCGGAAGATGGCCAAAAACAAAGTCTTCCCAAAAGTGAAGATCAGCCGGAGAAGAAGCAGCAAAGTGAAAACCCGGAAGTGGCCATCTCCAGAACGAGCATCATCCTGAATGGAAACCCATTGAAACCTCAGCAATTCAGAACTGAAATCAAGAAGGTCCTGGCTCAGAAAAAACGGGAAGTGGACAAGGTGGTCGTAGTGAAAAGTAAGCCGGATACACCCTACGAGATCTGGATTGAAACGGCAGGCTACATCAAGGAAGCCGGTGGCATCATCACTCTCCAACTGGAAGAGCAACAAACCGAAATGGTCAACTAACTGGAATTCTGTAAATCAGTGAAAATCCCTCGGAAAAAATATGAAGCCACTGTCCCCTCCATGGCGATGGGAGACATCGCCTTTCTGTTGCTCATCTTCTTTGTGATTCTGGCCCGTGTTCAGGATGACAGCCACATCATTTGGGAACCTGCCAAGCTGCACAATCTGGAGCAATCCAAGAATGCCAAAGCCAGTGTTGCGATTGATGCGGACAACAAACTCTATCTCAACGGCAAGCCCATTGGAGTTACGAATCTGGCAGGAGAAATCTCGGAAATCCTCGGAGAAGCTCCAGCTGGAAAACGCACCGTATTTTTAAAAGTCCACAAACACGCCACCGCCACTTACTTTGAACCCGTCATCGAAGCCATCAGTGAGGCTGGAGGAGACCTCATGCATGTTCTCGAAGACGCCAGAATGAAATAATGATCCGATGAGTATCTACATTACCCGAAATAAAGAAAAGTTTGGCCCCTACGAAATCAGGGATGTCCAGAAACTGATTGATGAAAACATCGTTTCCGAGATGGATTTTGCCTGGGCAGAAGGAGAGCCGGAATGGGTCCCTCTGAATAAGATCCAGGGTCTGGATTTCACCCGTGAAAAAAAGATGGTGAATCTGGATGATGCATTGAAGCAAGCCAGGCATCGTCAAGAAACGGATCATGCCATTGGAGTAAAGCCTATGGCCAGCCTGGGCGGAGACGTGAGAAAGATTGGAGAAAACTTATCCTTTACAGCTTCAGAACTCACTAAATTTTTAGGAGAAATGAAGGGCAAGGCTCCCAAGGAGATGTTAGGAATGGTGGCCCAGAGTACACTCTTCAAGGGCATTCTCTCCAGTACCGTTCTCTTCGCCGGAATCATCCTGGTTTTTACAGCCATCCCCTTCACCTACAAAATTTTTAATCCACCAGAAGAAAAACCTGCTCAAGAATCCGTTTCTTCTCCAAACGATAATGCAGACGGGTCTGACAACCAAAACCAGGGCCAGACGACACCAACTGCGGGAGGTGAAACTGCAACAACCCAACCTGCCGCCACCGATGCTGACGGCAATCCTCTTCCAACGGGATCGAGCGGCAACGAAGTCATCGACACTCTGGGAATCGGAGAAACCAAGGTGGCGGCCCCTAACGTGAATCCACTGGATGACACGGGTGACGACATTCTTGGCGATCTCGAATAATTGATTTTTTCGGTCTACCGAAACTCATGACCCACATTGACAGCAGAGCCGAGCACACGCCATTCTTGGTATTGGCGAAGATCATCATTGCTGCGGTCATCGCCAATGTCAAAAGCCTCAGTATAATCTACGCTCGTCGAGGCTGGGCTATTGCCAGAAAACATTTTCAGGAATCAGGTGAGCACCTACAGCAGAAGGAAAACCGTTTTCTAAGAAACTCTCTGATCTATCTTGGAGTCTGGCTATTGACGTTCTGGGCATGGAACAGCGGACTGATTACCTGGACATGGTTGCATTGGGGGTTACTGCCGATCTTCCTCCCCGGCCCCGTCTTTGCTTGGCTTTGGTTACGAAAAGCTCAGAAGGAGAAATGGAGCCGCACGGCACAGTTACGAATGCTGACCTTCCTCTTGTTGCCCATCTGCCAGCTGATTACCTATATTCTGGACGCCTTTACTTACAAACTTGCGGCAGGTTTTGGGAATACAACTTATGCGATCAACGCCATCCTCTGGGCAACTTGGTTCTGCTGGGATCTGACCATGGCAAACTACAAGGTCCGGAAAAACCTTACCATCGGTTACGCCTGTTTCTGGGCTTTCTTCTGGTATTTCTGGAGCACGACTCCAGGTTTCTTTGCCGAACTCTTTCTGCTCCTGATCTTCAGCTTGTCGCTATACATTGTCTACATTTGGCTGGAAATGGTTCGACAGTGGAACGACAAGATACGGTTTCGGGCGATTCTGACGATTTGTATACTTCCCGTCTGGCAATGGCTTGTCTTTGTAACCAACTATCTGGCATGGGGGGAAGCAACGGCGATCACGGCAGGTGCGGGGTTGGCGGCCTTCTTCTTCAGTGGACTGGCATGGACCATCTGGTACGTCGACAAACGCTCTTGGGAGCTACAGCAAAGTCGCTTTCACATGGCTGCCAAAGGCGATGCAAAAGTCGAATTTACCGGTCCCCTCATTGCGATGAATGGCTCTGCCGCCATCCTTCATGACAAAGATTCTGTCATCATCGATCCCTTTGATCTGGATTCCTGCTACTATGGTGGCGGGGAACGAAGGAAACTGAACCAATCCCTCTCTTCCATTCTCACCTACAGCCTACTGTTCTTCCTCCTCTTTTGGATACTGACCAGTCTATCCGGCTGCCTGGAAATCTATGAAATGCCAGCCGGAGGCGGGGAACAAAAGCAAGTCCAGCAAGTGGTGGTTCAGAAGGTGGTGAAGAAGAAATACGTCATCAACCCCTTCAGTGCCGTCCTCTTTAATCCGCCCCCGATTGATCAGGTCAAACTTCAGCTAACTGAACTGACCAAACACGCCTACACGGTCGGCTATGGCAAAGGCAAAGGTGCTGGCTTCTCTGGAGGGACCAACCGAGGCGTCGTCCGCTTCATTCGGCTCCAGTACAATGGCGGTGACTGGGACCAGGATTTTGGTGTCGGAGCCGACCTCAACCTCCTGATCGAATACAATGTGCGAACCCGCCACAAAGTCGCCAAAAAGACCGAGTCCCGACGAATCCATCAGCTCGCCAACTTTCCACGCGGCAAAAGTCCGCCCATGGTCTACATGACCGGGCAACGAAACATCCACGTCAACAACAAGGAAATCGAAATCCTTCGGGAGTATCTGCTGGACAAAAGTGGTATGCTGTTCGGCGATAATGGAGGTTCCCGTCATTGGCATGGGCAATTCTTCAACCTGATGAAACGGGTGCTCCCCAAAGTCCGGCCTGTCCGCGTCCCTCTTGACCATGACGTGCACCAGATCCCCTTTGTCATTCCCTACCTTCCCTACGTGGCTCCACACGGAGGCAAAGATGCTTACGGCTGGGTTGTCGACAGTCGCCTGGTCGCCTACTACCACCCTGGTGATATTGGAGATGCCTGGGCCGATGGACACGCAGGAGTCAGTGCGGAAATCGCCGAACTTTGCTACCAACTCGGCACCAACATCATATTCTACGCACATTCCGAGTATAATAAATTTCTGGACCGGGAGAACCTGAATAAGTAAAGAACTCATTTACATTCCCTCCCTGTATGATCCCTGCTCCCCTTGATTCTCAGTTTCAACCTGCCGCACTCTGGCGTAAAAATTTCGAACAAAAGGCTCAACAAAGTGGCCAACCCGTGGATTGCCGAATTGCTCTTGAGCAAACGAACGGCACCACTTTTGCCTACTCCACTCTGTTGCTCCCCGTCAACCACCCGGATGCGGAATCCAACTTCCGCCATTTGGAAAGACTGGTCAAATTCCTCCTCTGGGCCTATGGCGGTTACAAAGTATACGTCAAGGCCCCAAAAGAATTAGTGGACCAACTCATCCGGTATTTTGAGTTCACGCCTACTGGACAGTTTGATTCAAATTTAATTGGCCAAAAAGTCTATGGTCAGCAAATTGAAATTCTTCACGCCGAGGAATGCCCCGAAGCTCATTTGACCTCACAACCTCTGGGCCGCCACCTCGACGGTTGCCGGATCGGATTCGACCTTGGTGGCAGTGACCGAAAGGTCGCCGCAGTCATTGACGGCCAAGTGCTCTACAGTGAGGAAACCGTATGGGACCCGTACCACAAAACCGACCCCCAATACCATCTGGACGGAATCCTTGATTCCCTTCAGAAAGCCGCAGACCACCTTCCTCAAGTCGATGCAATCGGAGGCAGTGCCGCCGGGATCTACGTCAACAACCAAGTCAAAGTGGCCTCCCTATTCCGAGGCATCCCTGAATCCCTCTTCAATACCACCGTTCGACATATATTCCGTGATGTCAGCCGGGAAATGAATTTACCGATCACCGTAGTCAATGACGGAGAAGTCACCGCGTTAGCTGGCTCTATGAGCTTGAAAAAGAACAGTGTACTGGGTATCTCCATGGGAACCAGCCTCGCAGCTGGCTACGTAAACCAAGATGGCAACATCACCACCCAACTCAACGAACTCGCCTTTGTCCCGGTAGACTACAATCCAGATGCTCCTGCCGATGAATGGAGCGGCGATCTGGGATGCGGAGTGCAGTACTTTTCCCAACAAGCCGTGGCCCGACTACTGGAACCTGCGGGCATCGACCTAAACCACATCCCTGATCTTCCCAGCAAGCTCAAAGAAGTGCAAATACTCATGGAAGCAGAAGACTCCAGAGCCCGAAAAATCTACGAAACCATCGGTGTTTACCTCGGCTACACACTTCCCCACCTCGCAGATTTCTACGACTTTGAAAATATCCTCTTTCTTGGGCGGGTGACTTCAGGGACTGGAGGAGAAATCATCCAGACTACTGCTCAAAAAGTTCTCGACTCTGAATTCCCAGATCTTGCCGAAACACTCACCTTCCACGTCCCTGACGAAAAAGAAAAACGCCACGGCCAAGCCATCGCCGCCGCCAGCTTACCAAGTTT
>CAYSOI010000192.1:0-7880 GCA_964432425.1 uncultured Opitutales bacterium
TTAGGCCGCCAATTTCACCTCTTTTTTATTAAATTACGTGAGAAATGCGGGTTAGGGGTTCGGGTTGGTTCTCCAGGTCGCTCTCCAGGACAGGTGCAATATTCAGATCCTTCTTCAGGTAAGGTTCGGCGTAGCGTGGGACCGGATCGTACGGCGGATGGGGTCCAGGGAAGCCGATCTGGAGGAACAGTGGCTCGGTGGCTGGGTAGTTACGAATCCAGTCACGGGCCATGTTGCCTACGAAGTTGTCCGGGTGCATGTCTTCGTCGAGGTTCCATTCGAAGGCCCCAATACGCTCCTTGTAGTCTGGCCATTGGCGGTAGAGTTCCCGTTGTTGCTTGACCAAACCCCGTGCACGAAGGGCTTTGTCTCATTCGTCATAGAAGTAGCGGCCTTCGAGGTAACGGTCCTTGTTCTCGACAACATACCGCTGATCAAATCCCATGGGTGCAAGGAAGGGCCAAGTATGCATTTTACCGAGATTGATGGTCTGGTAACCACTGCGTTGAAGATCTTCGATCCAGCCGTGTTGCCAGGGGTCGGCATTTTTCAAAATACCAGTGGTGTGTGGATAGTGACCAGTGAAGAGACTTGCCCGGGCCGGGGCACAGGACGCAGCAGTAATGAAGCAGTTGTTGAACACGACGCCCTCGTTATGCAGGCGATCAAGGTAGGGGGTGTCCATGAAGTCATAGCCAGCAGCGGCAATCGTGTCAAAACGCTGTTGGTCAGTTATGATAAAAATGATGTTTGGGCGGTTATCAGACATAGTTTTATGGTAGTGCGACAGTAAAGATGCGGGTAAATACGAATTCGGATCCGAGTCCAGCGATCAAGGCGATCTCAGCCAACATGAGCCAACGTTGGCGTTCCCAACCGGAAATAACGGCACCACAGAAAAAGACCATGGCAATCGTGGCGATGGCGAAGGGTACGAGCCGAAGTTGCAGGAGGAGGACGTAGACAATTACGATCCCAAAGGTGAGGATGGCAGGTCGATATTGTTTTGTAGCGACCTCAGATGGAACGGACTTATCGACCATAGACTTGACGACTACGACGACCAACAAAGCCAGGGCGATGAGAAAGGCGTAGAGGGGAAAATTGGGAAGATCCGATTCGACGCTGACGGCGAACTTTTCCATTTTTGAAACGCGATCCTGCAAACGCTGGAGCAAGGTTTCTCCCTTAGTGATTTCAGGGGCGATAGACCATTCGTCCAGAGTTTCACGGACTTCTTCCTTCTCCCAAGCGGCGAGGAGGGCCTGGGAGAGGGTCTCGGTGATCGCGGTTGGTGTGCCCTTGGGAGCCCACCAGTAATAGGCATTGTCGGAAGTGACATCAATTTCCTCTTCCAGACAGGTTCCGACTTCGGGCAAGGCTGGGAGTCGCTCCGCTGAGAGAACGGCGAGAGCACGGATGTTCTGGTCGGGCGGAGTACCATCTTCGGCACGGAAGGCAAGGTATTCGGCGAGTGAGAATATGCCAGCTTCAAGGTGTCCGCCCAATATGCTCACAAAGCGTTTCTGCCCGCCACCTGCGGTGATGAGGTTAAACTGTGCACCGGGATAGGCAGCTTCGAGTTTCATGGCAGTGAAGTGTGCGGGCGAACCAAGATTCGCACCAAAGCGAAGCTTCTTGGGCTCCTGCTTCGCGGCCTCCAGCAGATCCTGCATGGATTGGTAGGGGGCGTCTTCACGAATGACTACGAGCAGGTTGATGCCCCCGGTCTGCAAGATCGGCTCAAAAGCCTCGGGCCCGAACGGTACCGAGCCGGAAAGTTTGGCAGTGATGATCGATTCGTGATGGCAAAGAATACGATAACCATCAGGGCGTGCGTCCTTAACGTAACGGCTGCCAATGGTGCCGCTGCCTCCGGGTTGGTTGATGACAACCAGCGGCTGTGGGAGGAGTTTGTGATCAGCGATAGCCTTGGTAAAGAGACGTACAAAGTTGTCCGTACCGCCGCCCGCACCGTAAGGCACGACTATATGGATGGGCTTGGCAGGATAAGTCGTATCAGAACTGGATTGGAATGATCCGGAGATACGCCAGAGCAGGAGCACGGCAATGAGAGGAATGGTGACGTAGTGCCAGATGCGGTTCATGAGGTGGCCTCCATGGATTTCCGGCGTCCACGCACAAACGGGACGACCAGCAGCACGACTGCAAAGAACACCAGGATTAGCGAGATTGGACGCGTGAAGATGGGCGACCAGTCTCCATTGGTGGACATCAGTCCGGCACTGAGATTTTCCTCTGCGATTGGGCCAAGCACAAAGCCGATGACAAAGGGAGCCAGTGGAATACGCCAGGATTCAAGCAAGAAGCCGAGTCCACCAAAGGCCAACATCACCCAGACATCAAAAAGACGATTGGAGAGAGCGAAGGAACCGATGACACAGAAGGTCAGAATGACAGGCAACAGGTATTCACGCGGAATCTCGGCCAGGCGTGCAAGTAGACGCATCGAGCGGGACATAATGACGACCATGACAATATTCGCGAGGAACATCGCCCCCATGATGGTGTACACGATACCGGGGCTATCACTGAAGAGACGTGGCCCCGGCTGCAGGCCGTGAATGACGAGTGCCCCGAGCAGGATGGCTTCAACCACGCTGCCCGGCAGGCCCATGGCGATGAGCGGAATCAGTGCACCTCCGACGGTGGCGTTGTTGGCAGATTCAGCAGCCACAATGCCCGGTTCGTGCCCGGTGCCAAATTCCTTCGGAGTCTTGGAAGTGCTCTTGGCCACAGAGTAGGCGGCAACCGACCCGATGTTGGCACCGATACCAGGAAGCAGTCCGATCCATGTGCCGATGACCGAGGACCGGATCATGTTGGTGAGATGCTTTGTGAAATCAGACCACCGCCACTGATGCCTCCGTTCACCAAGTTTGATGGCTTCGGGTGTGGACTTCATGGCGGTAATGTCCCGGATAATCTGGTTCACGGCGAATAGCCCAATAAGAACTGGTAGGAGTTGGAACCCGTCGTTAAGTTCAGTAAAGCCGAAGGTCAGCCGGGTCTGTCCCGTGGCGGCAGCAATGCCGGGCATGGAAGCCAGGATTCCGAGAATGCCAGCGAGGAGCGACCGGGAAAGGGATTTCCCACCGATGCTGGCGATAAGGACAAGGGCCGTCAGCACGAGCGAGAAATACTCAAAGGGACCAAAACGGGTGGAGAGTTGTGCCACCGGCTTGGCAAGCAACACGAGAAAGCCCCACGAGATCATACCGCCGACGAAGGATGCCATGACACCAAGGGCCAGGGCACGTTCGGGTTTGCCCTTCCTGGCAAGAGGGTAGCCGTCGAGAGTGGTGATGATGGACGCGGGAGTTCCTGGCATTCGCAGCAAGGTAGCAGTGAGCATACCTCCGCTGATCGCTCCCACGTAGATGCTAATGAGCAGAGTCATCGCGTACTGTGGGTCCGCACCATAGGTAAGCGGAAGCGTTAGTGCGATAAGCATCGTGCCGGTCAGACCGGGAATCGCACCGACAAAGATCCCCAGGGCCGTGCCCAATAACACCAGTGCCAGACCTGTGGGACTGGCAAGCTGAAGGAGTGCTTGCTGAAGGGGTTCCATGGATAGATTAGAAATGCGTGTTCAGTCCGAAGGGCTGCAGGTCGATCGATCTGACCTTGGGAAGGGTTCTCATTCTGCCTTCTTTCTCCGCTTCATTGTAGGAGATGGATCAACGACGCTTTCCAGATAAGTCTTGAGGCGTGCTTGTAGATGCTTGGCTTTGTTGGTCTGCGTAGCGGAAAGGTCAAACTCTTCGGCGATATCGTCAACGACATTGAAGAGTTTGGCTGATTGAATTTCACGCTTCGAATTTATCTTTGCCAGCAACTTCCATTTTCCAGCTCGAATCGCAGCCTGACCCTGCCGGGGGCGAGAGAAAACCAAGCCATCGACCGGGCGCTTCACTGAATCTGATTCCGGATCAGTGAACAAAGTGACAAAGCTTCCTCCATCGAGTTCTTCGGAGAGTTTGCCTTTCCCTCCAGCCAACTCATAAAAAGTAGGGAGAAAGTCGTAGCCTGCCACCGGGACTCGGCAAACCGATCCAGCTTCGATAGAGGGACCTCGAACCAGCAAGGGTACCCGAATGCCGCCTTCCAGCAGGGAATGCTTTGCCCCGGACAAGGGAACATTCGGTGCAGGACTCTCGGGATCACCACCAGGAACGGTGCCGCGACCTCCGTTGTCCGTCGTAAAAACCACGTAGGTCTGGTCAGAGATCCCCAGGGCATCCAACTCGTCAAGGAGCCTCCCTATGCCGCTGTCCAGCTCTTCAAGCATTCCAGCCCATCCCTGCGAATAAGCCCGATCAGGAGCACCCTTCTTCTCATACTTCTCAAGGGAGGTCTGTCGTAATTCGGTTCTCAAGTGCACAGCATAGTAACTGATCTGGGTATAGAAGGGTTTGCCTGCTTTGGTTTGTGCCCGTATGAATTCGATCGACCGATCGGTGACTGAGCCAGTCCGTTTCGGATCTTCCACGATGTGGGCCGGTTGCATCTTTTCTGCCATACCTCCGGTGACGTTTCCGGTGTGCCCGTCGCTTACGTCGTAGCCGCATTCTTCTGGTGAAGAAATCATCCTCTCTCCCCACTTGCCGAAGTGGGCACACCGGTATTCAGGATTTGCCTGCTTCAGGGCACGTGGAAGTGTCATGTGGTCAGCCGGCACCCACTTGCTGAGGAATTCCGTTCCGGAGCGGGCAGCACTCGTCCCGCAAAGAATGCTGCGGCGGGTCGGGGTGCAAAGCGGGGCAGGTGAATAACCACCAGTAAAACGCATTCCCTCTTTCGCGATCCGATCCATCGCTGGAGTGTGAAGGTAACAGGACCCGGACTTCGGGTTTTCCGGATCCATCAATCCTGACCGCTGACTCCACCCCTGGTCATCGGTCAGGATCAAAATAATATTAGGTGAATCAGCCTGGAGGGTTGTCGTGAACCCGAGCAGAATGGTTAACAGGAAACAGAGTTTTGTCTTCATTTGGGGAATTGCTTCTTCGTTGGCGTTGTAGAGCCAACGTTGGATTTCAGGGAACTGGCGTGGCTTCCAGCCAGGCGTTGATAATGCCGGACAGTTCTTCCACCTTTCTGGAGTGTTTCTTGGAGATGTCGGTGCGATCATCCGGGTCGTTCTTCAGGTCGAAGAGTTCTCGACCACTCGGGCGGGCGATCAGCTTGTCCCAGCCATCAATGACGACACGTGCAGTCAAATTGCGGTCCAGGTCTCCAATCGCATCAAGGTCCATGTCATGCTCGTATACGTCTACGAAGATGCGATTACGGCTGGCCAGGGCCTTGGTGTCCCGCAGGTCTAGTCCGGACATCGCTGCATCCGGCTCGATGCCGCAAGCCCGAAGGATGGTAGGTGCTATGTCGATATTGCTAGCCAGGGTCCCGGCATTACGTTGGGGGCGGATTCCATTCTTGTGAGTGAGGAAGATCGGCGTACGAATCCCCGCCTCAACTGGATCGCGTTTGGATCGCACGTACTTGCCGACGCGGTCAGGATTTGGCACCCAGCCATTATCGCAGGTATAAACGAAGAGGGTGTTGTCATAGAGCCCCTTCTTTTTTAAATGTGCCACAAGCTGTCCGCAGGTCTCGTCAAACCAGTCGACATTGGCCCAATAACGTGCAGTGGGCTCATCAGGTGCAAGGTGTTTGTACTTCTGGTAGAGACGATCCGGAGCGTCGTGTGGGGAGTGGGGTAGAAAGACGCCGTACCAGATGAAAAACGGTTGGTCCTTGGTTTGTGCCTTGTCCACGAAATCATAGATCGGCTGCATGGTCTCGCGACCAATTTTGAGACCTTCGTCACCATGACGGCCGCCGCGTGCAACGTCACCGTGCGTCATGGCTGCGGTAAAACCGTGGTCCAGCGGATTGCCTTCCCACCACTTCCCGGTTTGCAGCGTCGCATAGCCGTTGGCCTTGAGCTGCTTGATGAATGAGGGCTGATTCCCGAAAGGTGCAGTCATACGCTTACGCATCTTCGCCCAAAGCACTTTGTCTCCCTCATTTTTTCGTGTTGGCTTCTTCCCTTCCGGCATTACAGGATCGTTGCCTCGGATGCCGGTCTGATGTGGGTAGAGTCCAATTGCCAGACTCGCAAGTGATGGGCGGCAAAGTGGTGCAGTCACGTAACCGCGTTCGTACAGCAGTCCCTCGCTGGCCAATCGATCAAGATGTGGCGTTTTGACGTGTGGATGCCCCATGAAGCCGTAGTCAGCCCAGCCCTGGTCATCGCTCAAAAGAAACACGACGTTGGGTCGCTCTTCAGCGGAAGAAACTGATGCACCAATGACCAACAGGAGCATTAACAGGGAGCGAAATACAGGTAGGTACAAATCCACCCTTTGCAATTGGTACGGATTCGTATTCATTCGTGATTCTTGTTATTGTTTTGCTGGCTCATTTGTTTCATTTCCTTTGGTTTTTCGCTCGATTGCTGGGAAAAATCAGTTCATTGATAAAGGCGGAAATTTCTTCGAGATCGATGTCTCCAGAGCTATTCTTATCCGCTCGTTTGAAGAAGATTTCAATATGTGCTTCGCTGCCCAGAAGGTTTGCCAATTCCTTTTTCGACAGCAATCCATTCTTGTCCTTGTCGGAGCCCGTCAACCATTCTTTCGGTGTTTTTCTAGACATATTCCACCACTTGGTTTTTCCCAGAAAAGCCGAGAACTCGTTCTGGCTAAGTGAGCCGGATTTATCCTTATCGGTCTTCAAAAAGGAGATAGGCCCATGTTTTAGCGAATACTTGATGGTCTTTGAAACTTCGACGTAGGAGACTTTGCCGTTTTGATCCTGGTCTGCTACGGCAAAAAGCTCTGCCGGAGTCATTTTAACCATCTCCGGAGTTGGCTCTGGTTGAGTCTCTCCAATATCAGGAGTAATATAGAGTGTAGAGATCACTTCCCCTTTCACCTGGGCCCTGATACCACACTTGGCTTTTATCTCTTTCTTTTCCTCATCAAAGCCGACGTAAACAACATTACTCTTTTCATTCAGGGTGAGTGTTCTTTTAAATCGATCCCTTGTGTTGACCACGATATGATCCTCGTGCACCTCCTCGATTATGGCGATTACCAAAGGGCTTTTCCCTCCTTTGCTTTTGTTTTCTGCGAATACACTCAGTGTGGCTAAACCGATAGAGAGTGAGAGGAATAGGTTGATGTAGGCTCTTAACATATTTTAATTAGGTTTACATGTAGTGAGGAAAGGAATGGGACCGCAGGAATTTCACTTCGTCCAGAACGATTTGCTCAGTACCAGTGCGACGATCAGATCCTGAAAACCGTTTCCATCCTTTTTCACCTGTTTCACTAGGTGCTCGACTTCCCGGCGGTCGCCGAAGCCGAGTTCGCGACCGGTGGCATAAGCTAGCCGTTTCTCTGCAAGGCAGGCTCCAACACCGTGAAGGAAATGGCGAAGATTGGATGGTATTTTCATGAGGATTAAGACTGCCTTTCACACCGCGTGAAAAGGCTCGTTATTTCAGGTCCATAGTTTGGTCCCCTTTTGGACAAAAAAGTGTGGTTCGTGTGCGGGCAGAGAGGAATTGCACCAGGGTGTTCTATGCATCTTCGCATTTCCACAACCGGACGGAGTCAAACACCATCCGACTCCCCTCCCCAGCTTTGAAACTGAACCTGGGACCATACTTGTCCTTGGGATTGACCACAGCTTTTGGCCGCCTGATAAAAATTATTTCTTTCACGCCAAACGTTTCCGGCTCACCACGAATTTCTCGTCATATTCATAGCCCAGGCCAGGTTTGCCGGAAGGCTTGAAGTAGTAGCCGTCGAATTGGATCGGTTCTTTGAAAAACTGATTCCTGTTGAGGC
>CAYSOI010000193.1:0-7875 GCA_964432425.1 uncultured Opitutales bacterium
GTCGATGGTCCATACATGGTATTCATAGCCATTACGAATGACACTCTCAATGTAGGACTCGTCGATCACATTTTGATTGGAACTGAAACCGTCGGCGTTGATGGCTTCCAGAGTTGCCAAAACGGTCTCAAGTGAAGGTAGAAAGTTTCCTGACTGATCCTTCTTCATGCCAGACAACCAGTATGCCTTGTATTGGGGTGCCTTCGCTTTCAGCTCCTGAATCACCTCCTTCTTGAAAGAAATCACAATGATTTGTTTGTTGCACAGGTTCGATTTCTGGAGCTCATCAAGTAACACAGGAATGATTTCAGGACCGCATTTAATCTCTACGTAGATCAACTTCTGTTCGGGCACGGTCGCAAACACTTCTGCAATTGTGGGGACTCTCGTACCCACGAAGTCCTTCCCGCGATAGGCACCGACATCCAGTTGTTGGAGATCCGACAAAGTGGATTCTCTCACAACTAGGTTCTTCCCAGCAACCTTCTTGGTATTTCCGTCGTGGATGCATACGATCTTGCCATCCTGAGTCAGATGAAAATCGCCTTCAATGGCATCCGCTCCCTGCTTCCAAGCCAATTGAAAAGCGGGAATGGTGTTCTCAGGGGTATCCTTTGATGCACCACGATGTGCCACAATCAGAGTCTCTTCCCCATAGGTCAGGGTAGAAGGCAGGAACGAAAGCAGCAGGATGGACCAAGCTCCCCAAATGTTTCTTGCCCTATGTGTACTGAGTCTTGGTTTAGTGATATCGGAGAAAAGCCTGTTGTTCATGGTTTGTAGAAACAACAAGAGCCAGAAGATGGCAATGGTTCAGTGTTGGGCGGCGGGAGTTTATTTTTCAGGAACTGCCGAAAAGACTCAGAGTCTACGGTACACAAGCTTGTTGACACGGTGTTCCAACACTGTTTGGAAACCCTCATGAATGTTGCACCGACCTTGCCTGCACCGCAGGAACTGGCAACCAAGCCGAGGAGAATTTTCCAGGCGTTACGGGCTGAATTGCTCCAGGGTGAGCATGCACCGGGGACCCGGCTTTCCCTAAGGCCGTTGGCGAAGCGATTTGAAGTGGGGATCAATACGGTGGCCGCCGCACTGAGAGCATTGGAGAATGAGGGATTGGTGGAATGTGAGGCGGGAGTGGGAGCCAGAGTGAGCATCCGGGATGTGGCATCGATCCGGTCGGACTTTATTCTGCGGCTTGCCTTGGAGACGGAGGCGGTGAGGCAGTGTGTGGCCAATTACAATGAGGGGCAGGCCAGAGTCCTGGCAACTTTGGCGAAAAAGGTGGATGGGCTGGCACAAGAGGATGACCTGGAGGGAGAGCGGGAAGCGGACCAGCGTTTTCACCTGGCACTGGCCCGGATGGCGGAAGCTCCCTCCCTGGAGCGTACTTTGGCCCTGTTGTTGCCGAGGTTGGTCATCATTGAACATGGGGAAACGGCGATCATGATGGATCGGGACATCTCCCATCGTCGAATTGTACAGGCGATCCGGGAGGGAGAAACATCGGCCGTGCAAACGATCCGTGCTCACATACTGGATGCCCAGCAGTGGGCCATCGGTAACCTCATGGCCAAGGCCTGATGTCATTTGAAAATCTAGAAAACCGGATACTTATGAAAACTTTGCTTCCATTCCGAACCTTGTGTGCGGGGCTTGTCTTCTGCCTGACTCTCTCTATACTTCAAGCAAAGGAGGCACCTCAGCCACCGCGGCCTAACATCATCATTGTGATGGCAGACGATATGGGTTTCTCGGACCTGGGTTGCTATGGGGGCGAGATCCGAACTCCTGCCATTGACCGTCTGGCTTCGGAAGGCATCCGGTTTTCCCAATTTTACAACAGTGCCCTGTGTGGTCCCAGCCGGGCCTCTTTGATGACAGGTTGCTACCCGTGGAAAGTCGGGCAGGCTCCAGGACAGAACATTTTTCGGAACCTCACCCGTAATTGCGTCACCGTGATGCAACTGATGAAGGCGGAGGGTTACGAACCCTGTGCCGTCGGAAGGCTCGACATGGTGACCTCCGACAGTTGGCATGACCCAAAGCAGATTGCTCTGGCGGTGGATCGGTTTCTGGGTTCGGCCAGCAATAGTCCGGGGAACTACTACCGCGAGATCAAAGGCAGTGATTACAAAAGCTACCCGAAGGGAACTCCCTGGTTCCGGGATGGAAAACGTTGGCCAAGACCGGAGGGGCCTTACTCCACGGACTTGATTTCAGACTTTGTGGCGGAATACATTGAGGGGACGGCAGGGAGTGAGAAACCATTTTGTCTCTATCTTTCGCACTACGCCCCGCATTGGCCACTCCAGGCAGCTCAGGAAGAGGTCGAACCTTACCTTGAGCTCTACCGCCAAAAGGACCGCAAAGCCTTCATGGAAGAACGTTTGGAACGCTTGGTGGCATCCGGCTTGATTCCCGAGGGTACCCAACTCCATCCGTCCATGCTCTCCGCCAAGCCGGCAGCGGGTGGATATCTGGAGCTGGAACGAATGGCCCTGCATGCGGCCATGATCGCCAGCATCGACCAAACCATGACTGAAACTCTGGCCGCCCTGAAGAAAGCTGGCAAACTCGACAACACGCTCATCCTCGTGCTCTCCGACAATGGTGCCAGCCACCAAATGGCCTTCGACAATCGAAAGAAACTTCCCGAAGGAGTACGCCCCGGTAGCATGAACACCTTCCTCAATCATGGGCCAGCATTGGCTGCCTTGTCCAATGTGCCTTTCAAAAACTACAAGGTCTCGAATGACGAAGGGGGAATCGCCTCCCCATTGATTGCCTGGTGGCCCAAGGGGATCCGGGAGACAGGACGTATTTTCCGGCAACCGATCCACATCGCGGACATCCTGCCCACTTGCCTGGAGTTGGCCGGGGGGTCTTATCCCTCCGAATTCGAGGGTCGGAAACTCATCCCGCTGGATGGCAAAAGTTTCGCCCCTGTCCTTCTCAATCCAAACTACACTCAAGAGACTGACCGGGTTCTGGCCTGGCCCAAGGCGTTGAGGGTAGGGGAATGGAAACTGGTCATGCAGAGAAAGGGCAGTCCCGAACTCTACAACCTGACTCAGGACCGAAATGAAATGCACAATCTCGCCTCACAATTCCCGGATCGGGTCCAAGAAATGAAGCAACGCCATGCCCAACTTTTCTCCCGCAAGTAACTTCCCCTTCAATCCAAAGCCAAACACCATGCGAAACGTCTACATTCTTTTCCTGAGGAATTTCCTCGCCTGTCTAATGGTCGCCATTGGCTTCCAAGCTTCGGTTTGGTCGCAAACAGAAAAGTCTCCCTTCCAGGCGGGTGCCTTCATTCAGGATGTCACCGGCTCCTTTGATTCCCTGCTGGTCAGTGGTGGGTTTACCGAACGTCGCCGGGGCAAGATGAACCCTGGAGACCTCAAAGCCCGATGTTTTGTTCTGCATACAGGGGAGACCCGCATTGCGATCGCCATTGTGGACAGTTGCATGATTCCACGTACCGTTTGTGAACAAGCCAAGGCACTGGCCTCCAAAGCAACAGGGATCCCGACCAACCGCATTCTCATCTCCGCGACTCACACCCACAGTGCTCCCAGTGTCATGAACTACTGCCTGGGAACCATGGCGGATCCTGCCTACACGAAGTTCCTGCCCACCCAAATCGCAAAAGGCATTGAACAAGCGTATGCCAAGCTGGAACCTGCACGGATTGGTTGGACGCAAGTCCGGGCTGCCGGGTACACGCATTGCCGAAGATGGATTACCAGACCGGACCGGATGCAGTTTGATCCCTTTGGCCAGAAGACGGTGAGGGCCATGATGCATCCTGGATACATGAACCAGAACTACATCGGCCCCTCCGGCCCGGTGGATGATCAACTCTCCCTGATTTCCATTCAAACCGCCAAGGGAAAACCACTCGGGGTGATCGCCAACTATTCCATGCACTACTTCGGTGGCAGTGGCCCGGCGGACTATTTCGGAATCTTCGCAGACCAACTGGCCCAAAGCTTGGCAAAGGAAGGGCAGGAGCCGGTTTGTGCCATGTCACAGGGAACCAGCGGGGACTTGCACTGGATGAATTATGGGAAGCCCCGGAAGTCGCTGGGAGCCTCCCAATATGCACAGGGATTGGTTAGCATTGCAGAGAAAGCCCTGGCGGACATCCAATATGACAAAGACCCACCGCTGGCCATGGATGAGAGGATCCTGACTCTGGGGCGACGGTTGCCTGACAAGGATCGCCTTGAATGGGCCAACCAATATCTGGACAAAATGAAAGGTCGCCGCCCAAAGAACCGACCGGAAGTCTACGCCGAGCAAGCAAGGTTCATCCATGAAAACCCCACGGAACAACTCGTTTTGCAAACCTTGCGGATTGGAGACCTCGGGATTACCACACTGCCCAATGAAGTCTACTCCATCACCGGGCTGAAGCTCAAGGCGTTGAGCCCTTTTCCGGCCACCTTCAACATCGAACTGGCCAACGGAGCCGCCGGTTACATCCCGCCCCTGGCCCAACATGCCCTCGGCGGTTACACCACCTGGCCGGCCAGAACAGCAGGTCTAGAAGTCGAGGCAGAACACAGGATTGTCGACACCCTCCTTGGATCACTGGAAACCCTGTCTGGAAAGCCCCGCAAGGCACTCGGTGTAACGAAAAGCAAGTATGCACAAGCGGTGCTTGATCTGAACCCGCTGGCTTACTGGCAATGTGGGGAATTTGAAGGTGGCCGACTGGAAGATGCTTCAGGGAATGGAAGGGCAGGAAACATCGAAGGAGTTGTCGCCTATTATCTACCGGGACCGGAAAGTCCGGCGTTTGGAGAGGATTCGAGAAATACAGCTCTGCAATTGGCCGGGGGAACGGTTTCCGCTCAGGTGCCGAATGCCCGGAGCTTGTCCTTCTGGTTTTGGAACGGCATGTCCCCCAATGTGCGTGACAACACTGGCGACATCGTGGAATGCGAAGGGCAGTTTACCTTACGCATTGGAGGAAAAGGGGACGCCAGCTCCAGCGGACGATTGATCCTGGAAGTTGGAAATGAAGTTCACCAGGGCAGTACACAGCTGGGCCTGAAGACGTGGCACCAGGTATTGGTTTCCATGGAGGGGAAAAAGCTCCAACTCTTCCTTGATGGGCGTTCGGAACCAGAGATTCAGGCAACCCTCTCCGGCAAGGAATCCAGTCGTTGGAAATTTGGAGGAACTTTACCATTTGAAGGGCGGATCGACGAAGTGGCATGGTTCGCCAAAACCTTGTCAGAGAAAGAGGTTAAGTCGCTCTACACGGTCTCTGGCATTCAACCTCCTCCTGCACCTCCGCCACCTCCTGAAAAAGTGCAGCGAGGTTCTACAGAAGCTTATGCCCAGGCAGTGTTGGCCTCGAAACCCACAGCCTTTTGGAGACTTCAGGATTCGGTTAAGGATCTGAGCCCGAATGGGAATCATGGGGCTCTGGAGAGAGGGGTCCGGCTCAAGGCAACGAGGGATTCGTTTACAGGAGGTCGGATGAAAGCCGAAGTGCAGGGTATCGAGGACACCTATAGCGTTGGCTTCTGGTTTCGCAACAGCTTGCCCAATCACAGTCGCCCCGTCACGGCTTACCTGTTCTCACGTGGCATCCATGGCCTGAAAAGTGCCGATGGGGACCAACTCGGTATCGGAGGTACCTACGCCGAAGCGGGAAGACTCCTTTTTTACCATGGAAACACTTCCCAAAAGCTTCTGGCCGGGAAAACCGAAATCCTGCCCGACAGCTGGCATCATGTGGTCATGGTGCGGGAAGGCGAACGCATCCGTGTACACCTGAATGGAAATCCAAAGCCGGAAATCGATGGGAAGCTTCCCCGCTCGTATCCAGCTGGCCATCCGGAATTCTTTCTTGGCGGGCGGAATGACAACTTTTCCAACCTGCAGGGAAGTCTGGATGAAGCCGCCCTTTACAACCGGGCACTGACCCCGGATGAGATACAAACCCTCTTCAAGACAGTAAAACTCACCTCCACTCCATCCAAAGCACCAAAGGCGGCGATGGAATTGAAGCCCCTTTCGCCAGAGAAAGGACTGGCCTCCATCCATGTTCCGAAGGGATACAAGGTGCAATTGGTAGCTGCGGAACCTCTGGTGAAAGACCCGGTGGCCTTGGATTGGGCACCGGATGGGAAGTTGTGGGTTGCTGAAATGGCGGACTACCCGTATGGAATCAATGGTAAGCCCGGCGGCCGTGTAAGGTATTTAGAAGATAAGGATGGAGATGGAGTCTATGACCGTTCCACCCTCTTCCTGGATGGCCTGAACTTCCCGGCAGGCGTCATGAGCTGGAAGAAGGGTGTGTTGGTAGCCGCCGCTCCGGACATTCTCTATGCCTGGGATTCCACAGGAGATGGCAAGGCCGACATCAAGGAAGTCCTTTACACAGGTTTCAAGCAGGGCAACCAGCAACTCCGGGTCAATGGCCTACGCTGGGGCCTGGACAACTGGATTCACGGGGCCAATGGCAGTCACCATTCCAGGTATGCAGCCGGGTTGAAAATCAAGTCCACCCGGACAGGCAAAGAACATGCCATCGGAGGCTTCGACTTTCGAATCCGGCCCGACAAAGGCTGGATTGAACCCTTGTCCGGCCCCTCCCAGTTCGGACGGGAAAGGGATGACTGGGGAAACTGGTTCGGCGTACAAAACAGTTTTCCACTCTGGCATTATGTTCTGGAACATCGCTACCTTTCCCGCAATGCCGCCTTTGCTCCACCCGACCCAAGGCAAATCCTGTTGCCCCGCAATCCTCTGGTCTTTCCAGCCAAACCGCCCCAGAAGCGATATCATAATTTTAACCAGTCGGGCCGGTTTACCAGTGCCTGTTCCCCCATGATCTACCGGGACAACCTTCTGTTCGGGGACAAAGGGATTCATGCATTCACCTGCGAACCCTTCCACAACCTCGTCCAGCATGTCACCTTGGAAAAGCAGGGCACGACCTTCACTGCGAAAAGGGCGGAACCTGAAGAGGCTCTTGATTTCTTTGCATCGGAAGACCGTTGGTGTCGCCCCGTCATGGCAAGGACTGGACCGGATGGTGCCCTCTGGGTTGTCGATATGTACCGCTACATGATCGAGCATCCGGACTGGCTTCCAGCTGCAGGCAAAGCCGAAATGAAGCCCACGGAACGTCTGGGTGAACATTACGGAAGGATTTATCGAATCATCAAGGCGGACCAACCTCCACGCAAAAACCCAAAGCTGGCCCCATCATCTGCCCAGGAACTGGTGGCCCATCTGGCGGACAGCAACGGAATTGTCCGGGATTTGGCCCACCGTCTTCTGGTTGAACGAAAGGAAACCCAAGCGAAAGAATGGCTCGTCAACATGACGCAAAACCATGACTCCGCCAAAGCCCGCCTCCATGCCCTTTGTGTACTGGATGGGATCGGAAATCTGGACCCCGCCATTCTACAAAACGCGTTCCAGGATCCACACCCAGCTGTTCGTCGCCATGCCTTGAGGTTGGCAGAAACCAGGTGGGATAAAGAGCCGGGCCTTGTTGAGGCATCCTTGCCACTTGCCAAGGATCCGAATGCAGCTGTCCGCCTGCAAGCCGCCTGCTCCTGGGGAGAAACCCAATCACCGGAAGCCGGCAAAGCCTTGGCCGAAATGGCGATTCGGGATGCCGGGGACAAGTTTATCCGTGCCGCTGCATTCAGTTCTGCGGAACCTCACTTCGAACACCTTGCCCAGGCGGCCCTGCGAAGTGGAGTGCTCCTCGACGAAGTCCTGCAACTTGGCTCCGGGCGGAAGGCCTCCCTGGAAGCCCTTCTGGCCAACTTGCTCAAACCTGGAAAAGACGGCTACCAACCCAGCCAGTTCCAGACCCTGGCCGGCTGGTTG